>CAYGSQ010000191.1:0-6595 GCA_964352435.1 uncultured Gammaproteobacteria bacterium
CACTTACCGCACGCTGCAGGCGATGGGCATCGACGCCTTTGTGGTGCGCACGGCGCAGCCGGGCGTCGTGCAAGACCTGGGCAAAGTGGTCGGGCGCGATGTGGCCGTATTCAACGCGGGCGAAGGCGACGCAGCACACCCAACGCAGGGCCTGCTCGACGCGCTGACCATTCGCCAGCACAAAGGCAATTTCGAAAACCTGTCGGTCGCCATCGTTGGCGATGTGTCGCATTCGCGTGTCGCCCGCTCGACCCTGCGCACGCTGTCTATTCTGGGCTGCAAAGATATGCGCATTGTCGCACCAGCCGCCTGGCAACCGCCGACTCAGCAAATGCCGGAAGTGGTCATCACCGATAATCTTGAGCAAGGCATCCAGGGTTGCGACGTGGTCATGGCATTGCGCATTCAGAACGAACGACTGCAGAGCAGCGAACGACTGGACAAGGCTCACTACGTGCGCCACTTTTGCATTACCGCGAACCGACTCAACAGCGCCAAAGATGACGCCATCGTCATGCATCCGGGCCCGATTAATCGGGGCATCGAAATAGCCGACAACGTCGCGGATGGCGCGCAATCGGTCATTCTCAAACAAGTTGCCAACGGGGTCGCCGTGCGACGCGCCCTGTTCGACATGGTCGCCCGCAACCGCGGCTGGCACCAGTCATGAGCCGCGCCCATCGCAATACAATTTTTGTCGACGTGGGCCATGTCATCGAACAGCAGCGGTTCGACGGCGACCAGTTTGTTACCCGTCTGCACGCTCCCAAAACCGCGCGCCATTCCTTGCCCGGCAGTTTCGCGCACATCACCTGCGACCCGACCATCCCCATGCGTCGACCGCTGTCCATCATGCGCGTGGACGCGGAAGCGGGCTGGATCGAGGTTCTGTACAAGATTGTGGGTGTCGGGCTCGCCGCTTTGTCACAACGCAAACCGGGCGATCCGGTCAGCGTTCTGGGCCCGATCGGCAAACCGTTTGTGCCCGATCCGGCACGGCCCAAAGCCCTGCTAATTGGCGGCGGTGTCGGTATCCCACCCATGATTTTTCTGGCCGAGGCGCATCAAGGCGACGCGCGCGAGCAGTGGGACCCGTTGGTTCTAATGGGCTCCGAGATTCCGTTTCCCTTTGTCACGCAGCGCTCGATCATCGACGTGCCGGGCATCGACCCGCCGGCGACTGATGCTATGGCGTTTATGGATGAACTCGGGATCGCGAGCCGTCTGGCCAGCGCCAGCGATATTGCCGGCAGTTTCGACGGCTACGTCACCGACCTGGCTGCGCAGTGGTTGGCCGCCCAGCCGCCTGGCGAACTTGAACGCGTCACGATTTACGCCTGCGGCCCGACACCCATGCTCGAGGCCTGTGCACGCGTCGCGCAGCGCTTCGGCGTGCCGGCGCAAGTATCGCTCGAGGAATATATGGCCTGCGCCGTTGGCGGCTGCGCGGGCTGCACGGTACCGGTCTACGATGGCGATGAAGTTGCCATGAAACGCGTGTGTGTTGACGGCCCGGTGTTTGATGCAAATGCGGTGTTTCCACCGCAAGCCCAAGGCTAGCCGAAGCTGATGCGCGTCTCGAGGTTGGCGCGTGAATCGGCGCTGACCAGTGCATCTTCGAGCGAGATGCGGCCCGCTCGATAGAGTTCGAACAGCGAGTCATCAAACGACTGGATGCCGGCCTCCGATGCATTAGCAATGGCCTCTTTGATCGCACCCACGTCGCCTTTGAGAATCAGGTCCTGAATGTGGGGCGTATTGAGCAAAACCTCAACCGCCGCACAGCGCTTTCCGGATTTACCTGCCACCAGACGCTGCGACACGATCGCGCGCAGATATTGCGACAAATCCATCAGGATTTGAGCGTGCTGCTCCGTTGGGAACATGTTGATAATGCGGTCGAGCGTTTCGGCCGTGTTGTTGGCGTGCAGAGTTGAAATGGCCAGATGCCCGGTGCCGGCCAGGGCGAGTGCGGATTCCATCGTTTCGCGGTCGCGGATCTCGCCAATCAAAATGACGTCGGGTGCCTCGCGCAATGCGCTTTTGAGCGCCCGCGCGTAGTTGTGCGTATCAACACCGATTTCGCGTTGGTTGATCAAGGACTTTTTGTTGGTGTGCAAAAATTCGATCGGATCTTCGATGGTCAGTATGTGATCGGCGGACGTTTCGTTGCGGTGGTTGATCATGCCCGCAAGGGTTGTCGATTTACCTGAGCCGGTCGCACCCACCATCAGAATCAGGCCGCGACGACGCATAGCCAGGTCCTTGAGCACCATCGGCACACCAAGCTCTTCGAGCCGCGGCAGATCAGACGTGATGTAGCGCAACACCATCGCAACGTTGCCGCGCTGATGAAAGACGTTGACGCGGAACCGGCCGAGACCTGGTTCGGACACGGCGAAATCGATTTCGAGTTCGCGCCCAAACTTGTCGATCTGCTCCTCGTTCATCAGACCGAATGCGGCCTGCTTCACCATCTTCGGCGTCAACTCCATGTTGTTGACCGGGACTATCTTGCCCTCTATTTTGATTTTGACCGGTGCGAAAGTCGTGAAGAAAAGGTCGGACGCTTTCTTCTCCACCATCAGCTTGAACAGAGGCTTGGTGTTCATAAATTAAAACTGCTTGGCTTCGGGCTCGTGTTCCATGATGCGCAGACTCTGCGAGCCCTCTTCCGACGCTCGAAACTCACGCTTGCTCTCAAGTTTGATGCGCAGACGCAGTTCGTTTTTGGAGTCGGCGTTGCGCAGCGCTTCTTCATAGCCAATCATATTTTCTTCGTACAATTCGAACAGCGCCTGATCAAAGGTCTTCATGCCCATGCGGGTCGATTTGGCCATGACTTCTTTGATCTGAGCGACCTCGCCCTTGAAGATGAGATCCGAAATCAGTGGCGATGCGAGCATGATCTCCATTGCGGCGATCCGACCCTTGCCATTTTGAAGCGGCACCAGTCGCTGGGAAATCAGGCCGCGGATGTTCAGGGACAAATCCATCAACAATTGATCGCGGCGCTCTTCGGGGAAGAAGTTAATAATGCGATCGAGCGCCTGGTTGGCGCTGTTGGCGTGCAGGGTGGCCAGACACAGGTGGCCAGTCTCGGCAAACTGGACGCCGTATTCCATGGTCTCGCGATCACGAATCTCACCAATCAGGATGACATCCGGCGCCTGTCGCAGGGTGTTTTTTAGCGCCGCGTGCCAGGAGTCGGTATCAACACCCACCTCGCGCTGGGTCACAACACATCCGCGATGCGGGTGCACATACTCAACCGGATCCTCAATCGTAATGATGTGACCCCGCGTGTTGTTGTTACGGTGGCCGATCATCGCGGCAAGCGTGGTCGATTTACCGGAGCCGGTACCGCCCACAATAATGACCAGACCGCGCTTACCCATCACCACGTCCTTGAGGACGGGTGGCAGCTGCAAATCGTCGAAGTCGGGGATTTCGGTCGTGATGGTACGCAACACGGCGCCGGTCGCGCCCTGTTGCACGAAGGCGTTGACACGGAAACGTCCGATGCCGCGGGGTGCAATCGCGAAATTGCACTCCTTGCTGGCGTCGAAGTCCTTGCTCTGTTTGTCATTCATGATCGAACGCACAAGCACGGCGCTTTGGGCCGCTGTCAGCGGCGTTTGCGACACGGGCGAAATAACGCCGTCCACTTTGATTGCGGGCGGAAAATTGGCCGTGATGAACAGGTCGGAACCATTCTTGGTGACCATCCCACGCAAGAGATCCTGCATGAGTTTGATGGCTTGATCGCGTTCCATTAGAGCTCTCCGGTGGTCAAATCACAGACCTAAAATTGATCCTTGTGCTGCGCCTTGTAGCGCGCCTCTTCCCGACTGATAACACCCTTGCGCACCAGTTCCAGCAAACACTGGTCGAGCGTTTGCATTCCAGCACTCTGGCCAGTCTGAATTGCCGAATACATCTGTGCAATCTTGTTTTCGCGGATGAGGTTGCGAATAGCGGGTGTGCCGATCATAATTTCATGCGCGGCGACCCGTCCGCCGCCGTTCTTTTTGAGCAAAGATTGCGAAATAACGGCGCGCAGCGACTCGGACAACATAGAGCGAACCATGTCTTTCTCGGCCGCCGGGAACACGTCCACAATACGGTCAATGGTCTTCGCCGCAGAGCTGGTATGCAGGGTGCCGAACACCAGGTGACCCGTTTCAGCCGCGGTCAACGCCAGTCGAATCGTCTCCAGATCGCGCATTTCCCCGACCAGAATGATGTCCGGGTCCTCACGCAGTGCGCTGCGCAGTGCCTCGTTAAAGCCCATCGTATCGCGGTGCACTTCGCGCTGGTTAATCAACGACTTCTTCGACTCGTGCACAAATTCGATCGGGTCTTCGACCGTCAGCACATGATCGGGCTTGGTGTCGTTAATGTAATCGACCATGGCGGCAAGCGTGGTCGATTTACCCGAGCCGGTTGGACCCGTGACCAGCACAATGCCGCGATTGGTCAGTGAAATATCCTTGAAAATCTTGGGTGCGCTAAGATCGTCAAGCGTCAGGATTTTCGAGGGAATGGTCCGAAACACAGCGCCCGCGCCGCGATTCTGATTAAAGGCATTGACACGAAAACGCGCCAGACCGGGAATCTCAAACGAGAAATCGGTCTCGAAGAACTCTTCAAAGTCCTTACGTTGTTTGTCATTCATGATGTCGTACACCATGCTGTGCACGTCTTTGTGCTCAAGCGCCGGCATATTGACGCGTTTGATGTCGCCATCAACGCGAATCATGGGCGGTACGCCCGCTGAAAGGTGCAAGTCAGACGCGTCATTCTTGACGGCGAACGCGAGCAATTGTGCAATATCTACGGCCATGTCTTCTTCCGTGTAAGGAGTAACGCGAGAGACCCGCAGCGTCACGCTGCAATTATAGGGGTCCCGGCGGTCAAAGTGGCGAGCAGGCGAAGCCGCTACATGGCGGAGGCGCGCGCATATGCCCTTTTTGCGCCAACGGAGTATAGCCGACACAGGCGGGAAAAAATTTGACCCAAATCACACTCAACCTCGACTCCGTGCGTCAAACAATTGCACTGGCGGCAAGCACTTACAGCCGCAGGCCCGATAATATTCGACTTCTGGCCGTAAGCAAGCGCCACAGCGCCGCCGCTGTGGGTGAGGCGGCAGCCCACGGCCAGACCCATTTTGGCGAGAATTTTGTGAGCGAGGGCGTCGAGAAAATGGCGCAGCTGCCGGCTGACCTGATCTGGCATTTTATTGGCACGATTCAGTCCAATAAGACGCGCGACATCGCCAAACATTATGACTGGGTCCATACCGTGGATCGCGCGAAGATCGCGCGGCGCCTGTGCGAACAGCGCGACCAGGACGCACCACTGAACGTATGCGTACAGATAAATCTGGGGGGCGGCGCCACGCGTGGTGGCATCGAGCCTGCCGCCGCGCTCGAACTGGCACACATTGTGAACGAACGTCCGCAGCTCGCGCTGCGCGGCCTGATGCTTCTGCCGCCGCCGGAGACAGATATCGATGCCCAGCGACATCACTTTCGCAGACTCGCCCGGCTGGCCGCCCGCGGCATTGACGAGGGCCTGCCCCTGCATGAGCTGTCCATGGGCATGTCCGGCGATCTGACCGCCGCCATTGCGGAGGGCGCGACCTGGGTGCGGATCGGAACCGCCATCTTTGGCACGCGCCCCGCGGCGAGTCGCTAGCGCCGGCGCAATGCGCCAGCTATGCTTGGCCCACTCGCATTCACGCGACAACGAGCACCACGATTGACTACACACATTGCGTTTATCGGCGGCGGCAATATGGCTTTAGCCATGGCCAGCGGCCTCGTACGCTCGGGACACCCGGCCAGCCACATCAGCATGGCCGACCCGGCAACGGCC
Organism: uncultured Gammaproteobacteria bacterium; assembly: GCA_964352435.1. Taxonomy (GTDB): domain Bacteria; phylum Pseudomonadota; class Gammaproteobacteria; order Steroidobacterales; family JBCCMA01; genus JBCCMA01. Next base: position 5,884 of record CAYGSQ010000191.1, read on the forward strand.
CAGCACGAACAGTTCGCTGCGCTTGGCAAAGTCAATACACATACCGATAACGCCGCGGCGATCGCAGCGGCCGACATTGTGGTGCTGGCGGTCAAGCCTCATCTAATTGGCCCGGTATGCCGCGCGCTCGCGGCAACCATCAGCGCACACCAACCTCTGGTGGTATCGGTTGCGGCCGGCATCACGATCAACGCTATCGGCGCAGATCTTGATGGGCATGAGCGCATAGTCAGGGTCATGCCCAACACACCCGCGCTGGTTGGTCAGGGCGTCAGCGGCCTGTACGCCGACACCGCCGTCAACGCGGCTGATCGCGCGCTGGTGGGTGACCTGATGGCCTCCGTCGGACGCGTCGCATGGGTCGACACTGAAGACGCGCTGCACGACATCACGGCGATTTCCGGCAGCGGTCCGGCATACTTTTTTTTGTTCATGGAATATCTGGAGCGCGAAGCACGCCGGCTTGGCTTCAGCGATGAACAGGCGGCACATTTGGTCCGTGATACGGCCGCCGGCGCCGCCGCCATGGCGCTGGACAGTGACGTCGAACTCGACGAACTACGTCGTCGCGTCACATCACCCGGGGGCACCACTGCGGCCGCCATCGGTGCGTTTGAACACGGCGATCTCGCCGCTTTGATTACCTCTGCCGTCGACGCCGCGCGCACGCGTTCCGTCGAACTGGCGCAACCCGCTGGAGACGACTAAGCAC
>CAYGSQ010000192.1:0-5352 GCA_964352435.1 uncultured Gammaproteobacteria bacterium
TCTGAAGACGGCCGTTATGTCCTGGCCGGCCCTTTGGTCGACAATGGTTCGGGTGAAAATCTGACCGAGGGCAGGGTGGCCGCCGCGCGCGCGCAGCTGCTGCGCGATAGCGGCCAGGCCAAACGTTATCGCTGGGGGGGCGACGATATGACTCGCACCATTACGGTGGTAACGGATATTGACTGCCCGTATTGCCGCCGGCTGCACAAGGACATTCCCAAGTACAATGCCGCGGGGATCGCCGTTGAGTACGTCATGCTGCCGCGCAGCGGCAAGGACACACCGTCGTATTTCAAGACTGTAGGTGCGGCGTGTGCCGCTGAGCCAGAGACGGCGATAACGGCCGCCATGAACGGCGAAAAAACCGCCGAGCAAATGTGTGACAACCCGATTGATGAGCACATGAAATTGGCTCGCTCATTGGGCGTAACCAGCACACCGACGATTCTGTTTGACGACGGGCGACTGGTACTCGGGCAAAAATCACCCGCGGCGCTGCTGGCGATGATGAACCAAACAAAGCCCTTAGAATAGTCCGTACGTCACGATCTGGCGTGTGTCGCGCCCGCGTCAGACAATGCGGAGTTGTCATGGACAGACGACTCCGACCCAGCTAGTCGAGGTAGAGCGCTTTCGTTCTTTGGGCAATGCTGGACCATGAATACTTTGTGTTTGAAAGCGCCAGGGCGCGTTGGCCCATCATCTGGATATCGGACTCAAATATCTTTGCAATGGCTGCGGCCAGCGCCTTCTCGTCGCCGGCATTGACCAAAATGCCGCAGTCCTCGTGTTCCACCATTTCCGGAATGCCGCCTGTCCTCGATGCGACGACCGGCAGTCCGAAAGCGAATGCGAGATGAATAACGCCGCTGTGATAGGTTATCAAATAAGGCAGTATCGCGACATCTGCGAGCCGGAAATAGTCGGGCACTACGTGCATGGGCACGTATCCGAATCTCAAGATTACGGCGCCGCGCAACCCGTAATTATCGATCGTGCTCTCATAATATTCGATGTCCTGATCATCGTAGATTGACAGTGGGCCAGCGATGATCAGCTTCAGGTTTTTGCGCTTGGCGATCGCGCGCCGAAAGGCGCGCAATAAGACATCCAGGCCCTTGTATTTTCTGATAGCGCCGAAGAACAGGAGGACGTCGTCGTCTTCGCTGATGTTCAGATGTTCGCGACTAACAACCGTGGCGTGGTCGTGCGCCTTGATCAAGAGGTCGTAGTTTCCGTGCGGTATTACGGTGATCTTCTCGTGGGGCACATTAAATAGCTGGTGGAGTTCATCGCGATTGGCCGTCGAGTGCACGATGATCTTGTCGACCAATCGGTACCACGTCATTTTCTTGCTCCACGCGGTAGCGGAGTCTTCATCATGCGGCAGCAAATTGTGCGCGGTAAATATTATTTTGATACGCAATAATTTTGCGCAAAGGATGAAGAACCTTGGAAGGCGCAATTGCCACAGGAACTGAATGTGCAGATGGCGAATTCCAAGTTGAGCAACTCTCACCAGCAATTCACATTGCAAATAGAACGCTCTGATGTGATCACGGGATTTTGCCAAGGCCGAGTTATGGCCAGTTGGCTTTTTTGCGGTGGAGTACTGACTCGAATCATCCGCTGATTTGGCGTGCTTCTCGCCGCGCAATTCCGGGTTTTCAGTGCGCCTGTTTTTTTTCGTCAATGGCTGTTTCAACCAATCCTTTAATCGACTGCTCGTAAAGCTCTGTACTTCATGTGCGTGAGGATGAGATGCAAGCTCATAGGAATCACTGGTAAACAGAACGACATCGACACCTGATGCCTGCAATGCCGAGCACAACTGATAGCTGTACTGACAAATGCCGCCACTCCCGTGTGAAGTGGTCTACTGATTCCGGACACCGAGTTTAGGCATTAAACTGCCATAACGAGGTGAACCATGACAAGCAAGAAAACGAGACGACCCAATTTTAACGAAGATTTCAAACGCGACGCAGTGGCGCTGGTGACCGAGCAAGGTTACTCGCAGGCTGAGGCGGCGCGAAGTCTTGGGATTGGAGCGAACCTGATCGGTCGCTGGAAGCGCGAGTACGAGGACCAAGCCAGTGAGCAGGGCTTGGGCCAGGACGAGCGAGAAGAACTCAAGCGGCTACGACGCGAGAATCGAGAGCTAAGGATGGAAAAGGAAATCCTAAAAAAAGCGTCGGCGTATTTCGCGAAGGAAATGAAGTGAAGTACGCCTTTATCGAGCAAGAGTCGACGCAATGGCCGGTCACGAAGCTGTGTCGTGTGCTGAGCGTGACGCGCAGCGCCTACTATGACTGGCGCAATGACCAGCGTGTACCAACCGCGACCACTGAGTTCGCTGTGAGACTGCGTATGAAGGCGCTGTTCAAGGCGTCGCGGGAGAGCATTGGCAGCCGACGGATGGCCGAAGCGCTGCGCGCAGAGAGCTTTGACGTCGGCCGTGACTGGGCGACTCGACGAATGAAAGAGCTCAATCTTGTCGTCAAACGAAAACGCAAATTCAAAGTAACGACGGACAGCAAGCACGCATTGCCGATTGCGCCTAACGTTCTTAACCGCAATTTTTCTCAGGCCGAACCAGACCGCGCCTGGGGAACTGATATCACTTACTTATGGACTCAGGAAGGCTGGGTGTACCTGGCCGTGGTGATCGATCTGTGCTCGCGCCGTGTGGTTGGCTGGGCAATGGATCGGCGCATGAAGAAGGCGTTGGTAATCCGCGCGTTGATGATGGCGGTGAACCTTCGTCGACCCGAGCCGGGCCTTATCCATCACTCAGATCGCGGCAGTCAATACGCAAGTGCAGCGTATCAAAAGCTACTCAAACAGTACAAAATGATCCCAAGCATGAGCCGCAAAGGAAACTGCTGGGATAATGCGCCCATCGAACGTTTCTTCAGCAGCCTTAAGCGTGAATGGACCGGCGACATACTCTATCGGACGCGTGCCGAGGCCATGGCCGACGTGCGTGAATACGTGGCGGCGTACTACAACTCAAAGCGTTTGCATTCGACGCTCGGATATCAGACGCCGCTTAACTTTGAAAAGAACCTAAACAAAGTGTCCGGAATTGCTTGACCACTTCAAACGAAGATTGGCTCGTCATCGGATACCTGGTCGATTCTGACGGAAGTCAGGTCCAGAAGAGTGAGCGCTGGCTTGGTGAGAGCGAAAATATCGACGATCGCGTCGCAGAATTTTCCGTTCTTCTGGAGTCGGGTATAGGTCTGTGCCTGTTGATACCTGGTTATGGCATTCAACATGTTTTTCATGCCGCCAGCCAATCGCAAACGTCGATGCATCTGCAAATTAGCGCAATTCACGACGTTCTCGGCGTCGATGACCGCTCTGCTAATCAGGTAGTGGTTCTCTTCATTCGAAGGGCTGGCGAACTTTTGGTAACCAGCAGCCTCGAAATCCACCAACGTGACGTTGTGGCATTTCGCAAGTCGGCGGAGCCACTCCAGGTGTTTTAACGCATGGGGACTGACACTGCCAATCGAGACCTTCGCACCCGAATCCAGTAACACCTCGACCAGGGCACCGAGTATTTTCGGATGTGTAGTAAGTCGATGGTAGGGGTCGAAAACGCGGCCGTGTTGCAACGCCGGTTTGAGCAATACCTGTCCACAGCGTAAAACGCCGAGCGCCGACGCAGACAAAGCTGAATCGACAATATCCTTCAGCGTATTTTTGCAGTGTTTGCCGTAGGTCTCATTGGGCTGGACGACGACTTTGCAATCGTCGCCAGTGATGGCGGTAGCGGGCGACGCTAACATCGTTTGGCTAACTCCATTCAGCTACGCAATCCAACCGTCGACAACCTGCGGCCAAGGCGCACCCCATTTGTGTGACCGCACGGCAGTGTGCAGCCGCATTTTGGTGGCGTTTGTTGAGCATCATGAGCATTCGTTTAAGACACTTCCCTGAGCTCAAACTGATAATGATCTTGCCATACGGCTATCTTATGTTAAGTAAATTTCGGACCATAACGTGCTTCTTATAAGATTCAAAGGCTTACTACAATTGGCAATCGCTTCAGTGTAAAGAATAGCCGACACTTTGGTGGTTTGTCAGGAGTGAACTCAGTCTAGAGTGTGTCGCGCTGCAGCGGCGGCAAAGACCAAGCTGGTCAATCGATTCCGGCCATTTTGGACGGAGGTTTTTGCCGGTGTTTGTATGGGTTTTGGCGAGAAACGGACAGATGACTATTCTGGTTCTTGCATACGCTGTGCGGTCGTTTTCGTGTTCGGTGTTAGTGGTAAGTAGTTGAAGTCGCGTAAGCGCTAATCAATGTCGCCCAAGAAAAAAGGCCCGACGAGTCCGTCGAGCCTTTTTTCGTAATCGCGCGAACGACTAGTAGCGTTGCGTGCGAGTGTGCCGACGCCGTGCCGCCATGCCACCAGCCAGGGCTATCAGCGTCCACGGTGCGGGCGAGCCGCCGCCGCCGCCGCCACCGTCAGGAGGCGAGGTGGGTGGCGTGACTGGTGGTGTGGTCGGTGGCGTGGGTGCCGCCGCCACGACCAATGGGCCACTCGGGTCTACGATGTAGCCGTTGACCGTGCCATCTTTGTCACCGAGGCCGCCGTCCGTATAGCTCAGGACCGCACGGTTACCGTTGAAAGTGACGTTGTCAGAAAAGTCGATCAACGACTCGGTTGCGGGATCGTAAATGACCCAGCCGGTATTCGGATCCAGCGCCTCCGGCAGCCACACCGTCACAAACACCGTTGCCGGGTTCTGCGGATCGGCCAGCAGGCCCTCAACGCGGAAACTGAACATGCCGTAGGGCGTGTCGCCGATGACAGAGGTGCTTGCGGGCAGCGCCGAGTTTGGCACCGAGCGATAGCAGCGAATGACCCCAGAGTTGGTTTCAAAGCCGACAATGCTGGCACCCTGGGCGTCGTACAAGTTGCACAGGCCTTCATCAATGTCCGGTGTACCGTTGCCGTTGGCATCGGCTGAAGCCGGCACCTGGTAGTCGTCGTCCACACCATCGCCATCGGCGTCATTCGGGTAGCTCGTGTTGGCACGCATCTGCGCCGTATTCGACCAAAGTGACACAGCGCCGGTTGCGTCAACGTGACGCGTGCGGACGTAGTAGGCGACGCCTGGGTCCAAGACACCTGCCGGCACCACAATATGCGTCGCGCCCGTCACGGTGCGTTCAAATACCATTGAGTTGAACTGGTCATCCGTCGCAAATTCCCAGTGGGATTCGCGTAGCGCATCACCGTTAACGTCGTTGCACCGGTCTACATCAATACCGAAATGATGAGCACGATCCCTGAAAAGGTCATGATCGATGTCATTCTTCCGGAGATCCCCGTCGTA
>CAYGSQ010000192.1:5362-6583 GCA_964352435.1 uncultured Gammaproteobacteria bacterium
GTGTCGCCCGGATCGCGTGGGTTGCTGCCGAAGATCACCTCGTCGTAATCCGAGTCGCCATCGCCATCGGTATCGACATTGAACGGATCGGTACCGTTGGTGTATTCCTCGCGGTCGGTCAGGCCATCGCCGTCGCTGTCGCCCAAACCATTGTTCTCCAGATCACCAAAGAACTGGCGTTCCCAGACGTCAGGCATGCCGTCGCCGTCACTGTCGACGTAAGAGATCGTGCGCGTATCGCTGATAATGCCGTTCGGTCCGTCGCAGGACAGCGTATAGGTGGCTGAGACCGAAATGGGGCCCACCGTTTCCACGCCACTCAGTGGTTTGTTGCCACTCCAGTCGCCGCTGGCCGTGCAGGAATCGGTAAAGCGCGATTCCCAGCGCAACATGACGGTATTGTCGACCGGCAGCAGGCTGAAATCGATATCGAAGTTCAACGTTGGATCGCGCGGTATGTCAGACAACAGTACATTGACTGAGCGACTTACGTTGCCACCGGGGCCAATACAGTTTAGCTGATAGCGCGAATCCCGCATGATGCTGGAGATAACTTCCGAGCCGGCAACGGCGCGCACGCCGGCCCAGTCACCCGACGCGGCACAGACGGCTGAGTTGGTCGCATTCCATGACAATGTTGTGCTGCCGCCCGTTGGCACGGAATCGGGATTGGCTGACAGAGCAACCACTGGCGTTTCCGAACTGTCGACAACCGCCACGGCAACGCTGCGAGATGTTGATCCGCCATCGCCAACACAAACCAGCGCGAAGCTGCTGTCGGCGGCGAGTGGGCCAACAAGTTCGCTGCCGCTGGTGCTGCGTGTGCCCGTCCAGTCGCCGCTTGCCGTACAGGCGTTGGCGCCGGTCGACGTCCATTTAAGCGTGGAGAAACCTTGCGTGCCCACCAGGTTCGGTGTCGCCGACAACGCGATGGTCGGTGGCGATACCACGTCACTATCAAGTGGCGTGACCATCAAATCGTCCCACCGCGAGTGGCTGATCGCATCCACACGGCCGCCGCGCAGACCTACGCTGCCAGACACAAAGCGGGTGGCCGAGCTGTCCTGGCACTGGGCCTGGAAGTCGGTGGGCTCAGAGCTACCGTCCATCCAAATTTTGGCTCGCAACAGCGTTGCATCATCAGTGTTTTCCGCTTCAATGCTGAAACGGTACCAGGACCCGGCGGCCGGACTCACGCCCGTATCCATTGTGCCATTGCAC
>CAYGSQ010000193.1:0-1520 GCA_964352435.1 uncultured Gammaproteobacteria bacterium
GGAAGTGAATCAGCCGTTTGGCAATCACAACGGCGGCAACGTGATTTTCGGCCCCGACGGTTTTCTTTACTTTGGCCTTGGTGATGGCGGCGCGAGCGGCGACCCGCAAAATAACGCGCAACGTACACAAACGCCTTTGGGTGCCATGCTGCGCATTGACGTCGATGTGACGCCGGCCGATTTCGACAACGGATTGCGCTACTACATACCCGACCAAAACCCGTTTTCCGCGTCGCCCGGTTGTGGCCCAAAATCCAGTTGCCCGGAGATTTTCGCGCACGGTCTGCGCAATCCATGGCGGTTCAGTTTTGATCGGCTTACCGGCGACCTGTGGCTTGCTGACGTCGGTGAAATGGAGCGGGAAGAAATCAACATTGTGACGGTCGGCGGGAACTACGGCTGGCGGTGCCGCGAGGGCACAACAATCTTCAATACGTCTGCGGGCTGCCCGTTACCGGAAGACCTGATCGACCCGGTCTACGAGTACGATCATTCGCTCGGTTTTTCCGTCACCGGCGGTTACGTCTATCGCGGTTCACAGATTGCACAACTTGGTGGCATGTATATTTTCGCGGATTACGGAAGCGGTACTTTCTGGGGTATCTACAATGGCGACTACGCGGGTGAATTATTCGATACCAACGAACGAGTGTCGTCGTTTGCTGAGGACTTGACGGGTGAAATGTACGTCATGGCGCAGTCCAGGATGTTTCGTCTTGAACCGGGCCCCTGATCTGAGGGCGACCGGCATGGTCGTCGTCGCGCCGTAACATGGCGGCACCATAGATGATCAAGAACAAACACAAATACTGAAACAGCGTTAGCCCACCGATGGTCGCAGGGTAGGGCTTTAGAAACTCCCATACGAAGCGCTGTGCGCCGTAAACGATCGCGAAGTAATAGAACGCATGGCGCCACCAGCGCGGGTACTTGCGTTGCAATTGCCACGCGGCGATCAGGCCAAACGAGAGCATGGTGAAACCTTCATACAGCGGTACCGCGTGCCGCTCGATGCCGTCACCAAAATCGAAGCCGGGAAAACCATGGCTTGGAACGCCGTAGGTGTAGTCGTATAGACAGAGTTCAGTGGCCCAAAGCAGCCACAACAAAAATTTCCCCATGCGCTCGCCTCCCATGTCGCCGTGAGAAAGCGTAGCGGATTATCGGACTGACGTCCTTTTTTGCAAAAATACTGGATCATTCTGCGCGTCTCTCGTATTTTCACGACCCATGTCAACGCGCAAAAAATCGCCGGAAGTGGTCTTTGTCTTATTGATGCTGCAGCAGTGCGTATTGGGCGCCGCTGGCGCGGCGTGGATGGCCTGGCAAGGGCTCGCAACGTCGACGCAGTTGGCCGTCACGATGGTTTCATTTAGCCGCGCCATGAAAACAGGCAACACGCGTTGCGCCAACAGGACCATACCCACCAACACGCCGGCCAGTACCAGGCCCAGCCCGACATTGCCCATCCTGACGGCCAACTGCGCCGACGTTGCGAGCCCTTGCCAGGCCATCCACGC
>CAYGSQ010000193.1:1530-2668 GCA_964352435.1 uncultured Gammaproteobacteria bacterium
AAATGAAACCATCGTGACGCTGTGGGAGAAAATTGGCGTCAAGTTGACGCCGATGACCGTCGTCCTGTTGGCGCTGGGTGCAGGTGTCGGCGAGGAGCTTCTGTTTCGCGGTGCGCTTCAAGGTGTGCTCGTGCCTTGGCTGTCGCCATGGGGCGCGGTGGTCGTTGCCAGCCTGATTTTTGGAGCAATGCATGCGGCAAGTGCAGGTTATTTCATTGCTGCCACGGCTATCGGCATGGTGCTCGGTTTGGCCTACTATTTGAACGGTAGCTTGGTGGCGGTTGTGGTAGCGCACGTAGTGTATGACATTTGGGCGCTAAACCGTCTGTCGAAATTGCTTGCTCAACGATGAGCGCGTGCGGTGTAGCGAGGCCTTTGTGGCTGGGGCAATGATGCCTGCACTGTCGCCGTTGAAGTCGGCGTCAGCATCACTGGTCAGGACGGCATCACGGAACAGGGCCAGGTCCAGAATTTTGACGATATTGTCGTTATGCACAGGCGTCAGACGATACGGGTGGCATGGTCGCGGATTAGTGGTCGTGTTTCAGGCGATCGGCCAAAACCATCGCAATGCCGCCAATGGTCAGGCAGGACGCGATAATCAGTCGCGCCGTCAGCGGCTCATGCAAAAGTACGATGCCCGCCACGGCAGCGAGCCCGGGTACGGCCAGCTGAACGGTCGCCGCGTGGGTGGCGCGCAGTTGTCTTAGGGCCATGTACCACAGCGCATAGCCTACGCCCGACGCCAAAGCTCCGGAGATCACGGCCAGCGCAATGCCCAGCCGCGTGATGTGCACATCTTCATGAAAAGCCAGGCTGACCAATAGCGCGAGCGGCAGAACGCAGAGGAAGTTGATCGCGGTTGTCGCCAATGGTTGTGTGCTACCCCGACCACACAAGGTATAGGCGGCCCAGCCAATGCCTGCGGCGGCCATGAGCAGTGCGCCAACAGGGTCGGGGGCGCTGATCCCCGGCGCCACCTGCCAAATCAGACCGCCTGCGGCCAGAGCGAGGCCGGTCCACGATTGTCGCGCAAAGGTTTCGCCCGTACTCAGTGCGAAGGCAAACATGGTGATCTGCACGACGCCGAACAGGATCAACGCGCCAAGGCCCGCCGAACCGATCGCGTAGCCCTTGG
>CAYGSQ010000193.1:2678-6581 GCA_964352435.1 uncultured Gammaproteobacteria bacterium
CCATATATACGAACAGGCCGGCCACCATTCGCGGATCGAAGCCTGGTTGCAGGCGTTGTCGACCCGGCAGCGTGAGCACCACAAGCATTAGTGCGCCCGCCGCGACGCGCAGGGACGTGAAACTCGACGGATCGATCAGACCCTGGCCAAGTGCCATCCGGCATAGCAACGAGTTGGCGGCGAACGCCATCAGCGCGAGTATTGTCACAGCGGCGGACCGTCGGTCCATATGTCAGTTTCCTGCGCGCCAGGCGATGTCACTCGCGAAGCCGGATTGTCGCCCCGCGGCCGGGTGGTGCGCAACGCCTCGCGACGGCCATGGCAGCGGGCTTGACAGATTCCCCATAAACATTAATATATTAACTATTATAATCGTAAGTATTAAATTATGGCGCTTCAGCAATTCAGTCGTTCACTCCCAATGATGATGTATGCAGCACTCGATGTCGTGATGCCCCCATTCAGAGTGATATTTCGGGACTTCGGCCTGACCGAGCAACAGTGGCGCGTGTTGCGTGTTTTATGGGAGCGTGATCGCATGACACTGGGCGATTTATCGTCGGCCACACTCATATCCCCGCCCAGCCTCGTGGGCGTGGTGGACCGGGTGATCGCGTTGGGTCTGATCAAGAAAACCCGTTCGGTTGTTGATCGACGCGTCGTGCATATTGCGGTGACGCGTAAAGGACGCAAGCTCGAAGACAAGGTTACGCCGCGCGTCGACGCGGCGTTTACTCAACTGCGCACAACGCTCGATCCCAAGACCTGGGATGCGTTAATTCGCGGGTTGGAAACACTGGCCGCCGCACATGGCGCAGCCGCGCAGGGACGTGCATCGTGATCCCGGCGCTGCGGCGTATTCATCACGTTGCCTATCGCTGCCACGATGCCGCGCAGACGGTGGCTTTCTACCAGCAAGTGCTGGGCATGGCGTTTCAGCTCGCGTTCTCGGAAAACGAGGTACCGTCCACCGGTGAGCCCGACCCGTACATGCACGTCTTTCTGGATGCCGGTGGTGGCAGTGTGCTCGCGTTTTTCGAATTGCCCGAGCAACCCGCCGCACAGGGTGATCCCGCGACACCGGCATGGGTACAGCACATCGCCTTTGAAGTCGCGACGCTTGACGACCTGCTTGCCGCAAAAGCGCATGCCCAGGACATGGGCCTTGAGGTGTTAGGTCCCACCAATCACGGCATTTTCAGATCGATCTATTTCTTTGATCCGAACGGACATCGGTTGGAACTGGCGTGCAACACCGGAACCGACGAAGAGCTTGCCGAGCTTAAGCGTGTCGCCCCCGCCATGCTCGAAGAATGGAGCCGCACAAAAAAGGCGCCGCGACATGCGGCTTGGTTACACGAGAAGGCCCGTGCTGACTACGATGAGTGATGCACGCAGCGTGTCGATAGTGCTGCGTTGGAGAGGTGGGCTATCCAGGTGGCCTGATGCGGCACGTAGTCCACGCTAAAAGCGTTGAGCGACGACGCACTGTTCGCGCCGCCGCTCACCGCAGCCCATTCAGGAAATGCGCTTGCGTCGCGCGAAGCCGATACCGGCCACACCGACGCCGAGCAGTGCGAGCATGCTTGGCTCAGGTACGGCCATACGATCCAGGTTGGCGACCGACAGGTTCATCCAGTCCTGACCACCGTTAACGCTGAACCGGCCGCTTTGGCCGCCGTTACAGCAAGCTTCGGCCCAGTACAAATCGATTACGTTGGTGCCGGTGATCAACGAAGAACTGGCAGCGCTCAGGATTTCATCCGTGCGGTTCCAGTTGTAGCCCCACCAAAGATCGGTTGCAGACGCATCGGTTAGCTGACCATTAAGATACAAACCGCCGCCGTGACCTGCGTCCACGGCAAACTGGAACACCCAGTCTTTCATCGCGCTCAGCGCATCGAGATCAAATTCCACACGCAGATGTGAATGGCGATGCGAACCTGGAGCACGTACGTTAACGAACTGGCTCAAGTCGCTTGTGGTGATGGCAGCTTCCTGCACGCCCCATGACGCCTGGTAGTCCGCGCGATTGATCGGGCTCGTCGTGTGGCGCGTTTCGTATGTGATGAAGCCTGCCATTGCGCTGGCACTGGTCGCGGTCAGCGCAGCGATTGCGCATGCCTTAATTGCGAGGGACTTCACGTTCGCGATTTGAGTGGTTTGCATGTTCCTGTTCCTTGTAGTCATTGGTCATCGTCCTTTACTTAAATCGACAACACGAGAGACGCCCGAGTAACGGCATCTTCGTGGAAAAAGAGTGTGTTGTCGGTGTTGCAAATCACATGCCAGAAACATACATATGAGGGTTGCTGCGGGTTACAGGATGTTCCGCACTACGGCGCTGGTTTGACGCGTAAATTATTCTGTCGTTGCGCCGCAGGTGTTAGGTAAAAGGCTACAGAATTTTTGGCAAGTTCAGGCGCGACATATTGTCAAAGCGTTTGAGCAACTTCCACGCTTCAATATGTTTGCAGCCTTTTTCTTCGATCAATGTATCGACGTCAACATAGACCAGATTTTGCTGTTCCAGAATCATCGTGTCTATCTCGTCGCGCGACTTGTCCGGGTGCTGTTCAATCAATGCATCGGTAGCCCGTTTGCGTGTCCATGCGTAGTTGTTGGCAAACTTGGCCAACTGCTCGTCGTCCGCCGCGCCGCACAGGCTTTGGCCGCGAGCCGCACCAGAGAATTCACCGAAAATATGGCCCGGTTCAACGCGGTAGCTATTGCGGCTGGCTGCGTACATTTCGAATCCAAAAAAACCGACGATCGCGGCGGCGGCAAGCCATGGACCTGCGTTCATATCTGCTCTCCTTTTCGTGCATCCCAAGGTAGCGGGATTTGCCCCTCCAGTGTGGACTAGATAGGCGTAAGACTGCTAGTCTTCCGGCTCACCTTAGGGGGTGGCCGGCGCGTTGCGTCCAGCCTGAGACCCGAATCCGCGGGAACCCTTTGAACCTGATCCGGCTCGTACCGGCGTAGGAAGAGGCAATCAACTATGTTCCCATTCGCGAGAATCGCGCCGGCTGTTTGTGCCGGCGTCCTGTTATGTCTGGTCGGCACGTCTCCTGCCGCGGCGCAGTCCGCCGCGTCTGGTGACGATGAGGCATTGCTTGAAGAGATCATCGTCAGTGATTTTCGTGAGCGCTCAAAATTTGGTCTGACGTCCAGTATCGCGGTGCTGGACGCCCGCTTTATTGAAGAGACAGCGGTCCAGCATTTCGAAGAGCTGACCCAGTTCGTGCCAAATCTTAACTGGGCGGGCGGTGTGTCCCGTGCACGCTATTTTCAGATTCGCGGTATTGGGGAGCGCAGTCAGTACGAGGGCGCACCCAACCCGTCGGTGGGGTTTGTTATTGACGACCTCGATTTCTCAGGCTTGGGCGGCATCGCCACGTTGTTTGATACGCAGCAGGTTGAAGTATTGCGGGGACCGCAAGGCACCCGTTTCGGCGCCAACGCGTTGGCCGGTCTGATCTACCTGAAGTATCAAGCGCCCACCGACGAGTTTGACGCACGCGTGAGTACCACGTTTGGCAGCGATGACACGCAGGGCGTGGGCCTTGCATTTGGCGGGCCCTTGAGCGCTGACTGGGCGTATCGCGCCGTGGTGCAAAGCCAACGCAGCAACGGTTTTCGTGACAACGCCTTTCTGGGGCGTGACGACACCAATGGTCGCGACGAACTGTCGTCTCGCGTCAAGCTGCGCTACGCGCCCGGTGAGCAATGGCAGGTTGACCTGACCGCACTGCATACCGACATCGACAACGGCTACGATGCGTTTGCCGTCGACAACGGTTTCACTACCCAATCCAACCGCCCGGGGCAGGATGCGCAGCGTACGTCGGCACTGGTGCTGTCGGCTGAGGCCGCCGTTGGCACCGGGCTGCGTCTGCGCCG
>CAYGSQ010000194.1:0-2221 GCA_964352435.1 uncultured Gammaproteobacteria bacterium
GAGCGCGACCGCGCGCAGCTCGAGGCCGAAAAAGCGTCGCAAGTATCCGACTTCGTGGCCGGCCTGTTCAGCACCGCCGACCCCAATGAATCGCTGGGCGAGATCGTCACGGCGCGCTCGCTGCTTGATCTGGGCGTCGTACGACTGGGCGAACTGGACGGTCAGCCAAGTGTTCAGGCGGCCATGCAGGAGGTGATGGGTGAGGCCTATCGCGGCCTCGGGCTATTTGCCAAATCCGGTGAGCTGTTCCAGCAGGCGCGCACGACGCGCGCGCGCGTCCTCGGCGGCGACCACCCCGACACGCTGAAATCCACGCGCGAACTCGCCGACATCAAAAGGCGACTGGGCGAATTTGTCGAGGCAGAAACACTGTTTCGCGAAACACTCACCAGCAGCATTCAAAAAAGTGGCCCACGCAGCGCCGCCACCGCCCGTATCCAGCACGGCCTGGCACTCACCCTGTCCGCGCAGGCGCAGTACGACGAAGCCGGTGAACACTTCCGCACAGCGCTCGCGATCGAAGAAGAGCTGAACCCCGGTCCGACGTTCACGAAAGCCGAAGTCCTCGACGACTACGGCCGCTACCTTGAAGACACAGGAAGCAACCGGGAATCCATCGAGACCTTGCAACGCGCCATTGCAATGTTCATTGCCGTGCATGGCGACAACCACCCAAGTGTGCTCAATGCAATGCAAAATCTGGGCTACGCCTACATGTCGGCCGGCGAACCCAAACGCGCGGAACGCGTCTGTCAGGAGATGCTCGACCTGTCCCTCAAGGTGTACGGCGCGGAACACCCGTTTACGATTGGCAGCGTGGCAACACTTGCGACCGCGCACTATGACCTCGGTGACTACGCCCGCGCCGAGATCATGTATCGCGACGCGCTTACCCGCTTTGAGGCACTGTTTGGCGAGCGTCATCCAGAATCCGCGATTGGCGCCAACAACCTTGCCAGCGCCTTGCAAAAGCAGGGCCGGTACGCCGAAGCCGAACACTTCTATCGACTTGGCCTGGAGCGTAACTTGATGCTCTATGACGGCGACCACCATGAAATTGCGACCGGCTACAGCAATCTGGGTGTCCATCTAATGCGCGAAGGCGATACGGCAGCCGCCGAAGAACCGGTTCGCCTGGGGCTCGAAATGCGCCGCCGCCTGCTCGGCGATGACCATCCCAATACAATGACCAGCTTCAGTATTTACTCCATATTTTTGCAGCAAGCGGGCTCGCCTGAGTCGGCGCTGCCGCTCGCAGAACAGGTGCTTGCGTTCCGGCGCGAACGTCTCGGCCCCAACCATCCGTTAACCGCGCGCGAAACCGGCCGCTATGGGCTATTGATGCACAAACTCGGTCGCCTCGATGAGGCACGCGCGGCACTTGAGCTAAGCCTGGCCATTCAGGAACAGGCCTACCCTCAAGGGCACCGGGACCGCGCCCGCAATCTTCTGGAGCTGGCGCGTGTACTGGAAAGTCAGGGCGACAGCGCCGGTGCACGCAGCCAGTTTGAAGCCGCCCTCGCCATGTATGGTTCTGTCGTGCGCGCCAACCATCCCGATATCGCCAGCGCGCTAATTGCTCTGGGCGAATTCGAAACACGCCAATCCGAATACGATCAGGCGCGCCTGACGCTTGAGCAGGCGAAAGCCATTCGTTTGGCGAACTTCAGTGACGAAGACTGGCGCATCGCGCAGGTGGACAGCGCGCTGGGCGAGACACTGCTGCGCGCCGGCCAGTGCGAACGTGGTCGCACGCTCATCGTGCAAGGCCACGCGATACTCGAAAAGACCCGCGGGACCGTCAACCCGGCCACCCGTACCGCCGCCGAGCGCTTGTCTCTGGCGTGTTAGCGCAACCTCGCGTCGTCAGGGCCGCTGCGCCAACTGCTCCATCACCCACTGCGCACTTTTGTCCTGATGGCAGTCATTGCAGGCATTCGGTGCATTGTCCTGCCCAAAGCGCGCCGTCGCCGCGGGGTCCGGGATGTCACTCATATTGTGCGTGCGCGCATAGCGCAGCACACCGGTCGCCGCGACCATGATGTGTTTGGGCATATGACAGTCATAGCAGTATGAGCCGCTGGTGCCCGGCTCGTGGCGCGTATGGGCGGCCTGATCTTGCGCAATGGGTGCATGACAATCCAGGCAGTATTGATCACTTTGCGGCGACGGCTGGAGCAAGCCTACTTTCGCCGCGAGTTTATTTGCATGCGCGTTATGA
>CAYGSQ010000194.1:2231-6580 GCA_964352435.1 uncultured Gammaproteobacteria bacterium
ACTGGAAGCACCGCGGCTCGGCATTTTGGTAACAGCTCGATTCAACGAAAGAGCGGAACAACGTACCGATGCCTTTGGGTCTGGCGTCCGCCCAGGTCTCCATCGTCGGCGGACCGTCGCGCGGTGTCAGAGGCGTTTCGCGAAAGTGCGCCGACAAATCGTTGATCCGTCCCGACTCACTGTAGCCCGGCTCGTACAAACGATAAGTGTCCATCGTTTTACGGAAAATATCGGCGCCGTGGCAACGTGCACAAACACTCATCGCCGCGCCCTTTTCAAGCTTGGCCGCGTTAGCGATGTAGGCGACCGGCTGGCCGCGCACTTTGCTATTAACCCACGCTGCAATTCGATTGGCAGGATTGCCGGACATATAATTGACATGCGCACTGCCGGGACCGTGACAGGCCTCGCAGGCAATGCCTTCATCAACCCAGTGCGTCTGCGCCAGGGTATGGCCGGCGTCCTTGTTTTCCACCGTTAAACTGGTGGTGTGGCAGCGCGCACAAAAAAGATTCCACGCCGAATTGAGCGGCCGCATCTGATCCCACAAATCCGGCACCGTGGTTGGCCGCTTCTCCTGAAAATTCCAGTACGAGAAAAAATCCTGCAAGTCGTTGGACCACTGCAGCGGCAAGCGTCGCAGAACTCCGCCCTGTTCACGCGTCAAATACACCTGGCGATACTGATAGCCCACCACACGCTCGATAGGGAACGGCACAAAGTCGCCACTGGTCGGGTGGCGCAGCGCCATGATGTACTGCCCGTTCTCGGTGTACATCTTGGCCGTCGGTGTCGACGGATCGCTTTTGGAGAACCACTCGAGGTTGTCAAAGTTGCCGACCACGGCGGCGTCGCCTGCATCGCGGGTCATATTGGCATGGGGTGAAAGCTGCCAATCCGGGTAAATCTGCGTATGGCATTCGCCGCACGCGCTCGCGCCCACATACTCAGCGTCATACAAGGATGTAAATGACTCTTGTCGGATCAGGACTAGCGCAATAATCACGGCTAATGCGACCAGAGCCAGGGACATGCGTTTCTTTGAAAACTGGAACAAAACTTTATCCTGCGCAAATGGTCGTGAACAATCGGGCACTTGAGTACGTTAGACTATCGTCCGTTTTCCCCGCACTCGCACACATCGAGGACTATCTGATGCTTAAAATATTACCAGTGTTTGCGCTATTCGCGCTGTCTGCCACGGCGCATGCCGATGAGGCCACTGAAGCCTTGGTCAAAGAGGCGATGGAAGCCCCCATCCGCACTGAGCAGGAAACCGATCGCGACCGCAACCGCAAGCCGCTTGAAACATTGAGCTTTTTTGGCATGACGCACGACATGAAAGTGCTCGAACTGCTGCCCGGAGGCGGTTGGTACACCAAGATTCTCGCGCCGGTGCTGGCCGAAGATGGCGAACTGCACGTCGCGCTGGGCACGGGCCGGGTGAAGGACAATCTGCTGACCGAGCCGGGCTTCGATAAGGTCAACGTGATCGACGTCGATGCAGGCTTCGAACGCGACGGCCCGTTCAACACCTACTCGCTGCAGCCATTTGAGCTCAAGGAACGCCGTTTCGACATGGTCCTGACGTTCCGTAACATGCACAACTTTGAGCCCGCATCGCGTGGAATGGTCAACGAACAGGCTTTCAAGGCACTGAAATCCGGCGGCATCTACGGCGTCGTGGATCACACCGCCCGGCACATGGAACCGCTAACGGCCGAGAACCGCCGTCGTCTCGACCCGGTCGCCGTCATCAAGGAAGTCACCGCAGCGGGCTTCATTTTCGAAGACTACAGTGATCTGCACTACCGCCCGGACGACGAATTGCGCTACGAAGTCGGCCGCAAGAGCGTCACCGGTAACACGGACCGTTACACGCTGCGTTTCCGTAAACCGTAACAGCCGACCAAACGGCGGGCGCGACATTGACGTCGCGCCCGCTTTGTTGCACTAGAGAAGCTTACCCGGGTTCATTCGCCCATCGGGGTCAAGCGCCTTCTTTACCGCGCGCATGGCCGCCAGAGCCGCCGGGTTTTTGTAGCCGGCCAACGCGCCCTTCTTGAGTTTGCCGATACCGTGCTCGGCGCTAAAGCTGCCGCCAAGTTCCACCGCCAAATCGTGTACCGCCTCAGACAGACGAGCGGCATACCGGGTTTTGAATGCATCGGGGTCATCGCCGTCCGGCGCCAGCAGGTTGTAGTGCAAGTTGCCGTCGCCGATATGGCCGTAGACTGAATAACGGCACGCGGTCACGCTGTCCACCAGCGCCGGCGCGCGCGCCAGATACTCAGGGATTCGATCAATCGTTACCGACACGTCGTGTTTGACCGACTTGCCCGCGTGCTTCTCGGACTCGGGAATAGTCTCGCGCAGTTGCCACAGCCGCGCCCGCTGCTGACCCGACTCGGCGATTACGCCGTCAACGATGTCGCCGTCTTCGATGCCGCTCATCAAAATGGCCTCGGTCACCTCGCGCAACGCGTCTTCACTCTGGCCACTGGACAGTTCAATCAACACATAGTGATCATGGGCCGCATCCAGCGGATCGCTGGCACCTTCGATATGCTGCAGGACCAATTCCAGTGCCGGGCGCGTCAGATATTCAAACGACGTGACCGCATCGCCACTTTGCCGCCGAGCACGACCCAGCAAGCGGCACGCCGCACCGGGATCCGTGACCGCCACAAAGGCTGTCTGCCGCGCATTGGGTTGCGGGAACAGCTTGAGCACCGCGGCGGTAATCACACCCAGCGTACCCTCCGCCCCGACAAACAGACCCTTCAAATCGTAGCCGGTGTTATCTTTGCGCAGGCCACTCAAACCATCAATGATCTCGCCATCCGGCAACACCACTTCGATGCCAAGCAAAAGATCGCGCGCATTGCCGTAACGCAACACCGCAAGACCGCCAGCGTTAGTCGCCAGATTGCCGCCCACCTGACAGCTGCCCTCCGAGCCCATGCTCAAGGGAAACAACAAATCGTGCTCGGCAGCTGCATCCTGGGCCTTGGCCAGCACAACGCCCGCGTCGACCGTCATCGTAAAGCCCACCGGGTCGATCGAACGTACGCGGTTCATGCGGCTCAGGGACAGCAATATTTGATTGTCGCCGTCGTCCGGCGTGGCGCCACCGCAGTAACCGGTATTGCCGCCCTGAGGCACCACACCAAGACCCGCCTGATGACAGACCTTCAGGACCTGGGACACCTCCTGAGTTGATGCGGGACGCACTATGAGTGCCGCCGCGCCCTGATACAGCTGACGCTCGTCCACCAAATAGCCGGGCCATAACACCGGGTCATCCACCACACCACGGGGTCCGACAATGTCACGAATGCGCCGCAACGCGTCGTCGCGCGAGAGTGCGTTCATTTAATGCAGCACGCGCGCACGGATCGTGCCCGTGACCGCACGCAGATCGTCAAGCAACGCATCGGCGTCATCCAGCTCCACGTCCATCACCACGTAGCCGACCTGCGGGGAGGTTTGCAGGTACTGCGCCGCAATGTTGACCTTGTGGCCAGCGAACACGCGGTTAATCTGTTCAAGGATACCCGGCACGTTGCGATGCACGTGCAAGATGCGGCGTTTGTCGTAGTGAACGGGAATCGAGACTTGCGGAAAGTTGACGGCGGCAGTCGTCGATCCGTTGTCGCTGTATTTGATCATCTTGGCCGCGACGTCGAGCGCGATGTTTTCCTGCGCCTCGTGCGTACTGCCGCCAATGTGCGGCGTCAAAATGACGTTATCGAACTCGCGCAGTGGCGACACAAATTCATCGGCATTACTTTTGGGTTCGGTTGGAAACACGTCGATCGCGGCACCGGCGATATGTTTGCTTTTCAGTCCGCTGGCCAGTGCATCAATATCAACGACGGTGCCACGCGAGGCGTTAATCAAAAAAGAGCCTGGACGCATCATGGCGATTTGTTCGGCGCCAATCAGATGTCGCGTTTGCGGCGTTTCGGGCACGTGCAGCGACACCACATCGACCGATCCCAGCAGTGTATTCAGATTCATGGTGCCCTGCGCATTGCCCAGCGGCAGCTTGTTATCGATATCGCAGTACTGCACCTGCATGCCCAGACTTTCGGCCAACACCCCTAGCTGACTGCCAATATGACCATAGCCGACGATGCCCAGCGCTTTGCCGCGCACCTCGTACGAACCGGTTGCAGACTTGTCCCATTGACCACGATGGGCCGCCGCGTTCTTCGCTGGAATGCCGCGCATCAAAAACACGACTTGCGCCAGCACCAGCTCGGCCACGCTGCGGGTGTTGGAAAACGGCGCATTGAACACAGGTATACCCGCCAACTCCGCCGCCGCCAGGTCGACCTGATTGG
>CAYGSQ010000195.1:0-6577 GCA_964352435.1 uncultured Gammaproteobacteria bacterium
GACGTACCGGAGCAGGCCCCAGCATCGGATCGGCCCAACGTCACGGTAGACCTCAGCGGTTTCCCTGAGGAGGTGCGTGCGCGCGCGTCCGTTCTCATTGATGCGGTCAACAACGCACCGGACAACGCGGAGTCCGCCGGCCTTGCGGGCATGTTTGCGCACGCCTATGACCGACCAGAAATTGCGTTGAAATATTACGAGAAGGCCGGCGAGCTTGCACCGGAGAGTTTCCCCTGGCAGTACCTGCGCGGCGTGGTGCTGGTTTCGCAGGGAGAGGATGCGCGGGCCGCGGAAGCCTTTGCATCAGCTGCGAGGATTGACAGCAGCTATCCACCATTGGCATTGCAACGTGCCCAGCTTCTCGAAAAAGACGGTGATCCTGAGGCGGCACTCGAGCTGATCGCGGCTACCGCGACTGCCGCGCCAGGCTATCCCGAAGCTCGCTATCTGCACGGCAGACTTGCATTGCAGCAGGGTGACACAAGCACCGCGATTGAAGAACTCTCCAGCGCGATAGAGCGCGTGCCTCACTATGGCCCGGCGCACTTTTCGCTCGCCGCCGCTTACGAAAAATCAGGTCAGGCAGAGCTTGCCGAGACGCACCGCGCGCTGTTTGAAAAACACCGTCGCGGCGGACCGCCCAGTTCGGATCGTTTGCTGACACGCGTGCAGGACATGCGCTCGTCGGCGCGCCAGTCGGTCATACGCGCCGGCCGCCTGAGCGCGGCGGGCAAACTTGACGAGGCGGCGAGCGTGTTCGAAGCACTCCTGCAACAGGAGCCGGAAAACATGGTGGCGCACATCAATCTCATTGGCTTGTATGGACAAATGGGTGACCGCGACAAGGCGCAAAGCTACTACGACAAAGGTGTCGCGATTGCCCCGGATTTACCGAAATTGCACAGCAACTTTGGCGTATTGTTGTTGCGTGAAGGTAACTTCGCGGAGGCCGAAACGACGTTTCGCAAGGTGATCGAGCTCGATGCCACGCAGGCGACGGCCCACAAATTCCTGGGCCTTGCTCTGCAGCGTCAGGAGAAAGCCGAGGCTGCGCTCGCCAGTTTTCAAACCGCGGTTGATCTGGATCCACTGGACTATCAGGCCAGCTACTATCTGGGCACGGCGCAAACGGCCAGCGGCGACTACGATGCCGCAGCAACGACGCTTGCGCGTACGCTCGAACCCGCAAGTGCGCGCACGCCGGGCTATCTACGCGCGCTGGCACAGGCTCAGTTCAGTGCCGGCAGGCTCGATGCGGCGAAAGAGGCTTTGGAGCGGGCGCGCTCACTGGCGACGAACTATGGTCAGAGCGTGGCCGAAATTGATCGCGAGTTAGAGCAGGTGGTGCAGGCCGGTGCGAGTTCACCCTAATACCGGTTGGGTGTTTATCATGGCAGCAGCGGTAAGCTGCGGTTGTACCAACCCGCAAGAAGGGTTGGGTGATACAGCCCAGGCCGATCGCGCGCGTTCGCCGTTTGTCGATGCAACGAAGACGAGCGCGTTGATATTTTCGCATGACGCCGCGCCCGGCGATGATCGCTATTTGCCGCAAATTGTTGGCGCTGGCGTAGCGCTGGCTGACTTTGACGGCGATGGCGACCTGGACGTTTACTTTGTGCAGGGCGGTGGTTCGGTTGTCGCGGGTTCAGATCGAACTGCAAACCAATACCTGCGCAACAATCTGGTTGAGAATCAGGCACTGACGTTTAGCAACGTCACCGATCAGTTCGGCGGCGCGGACACGCATTACGGCATGGGCGTGGCGACCGGCGACATTGATAATGATGGCGATGTTGATCTCTACGTGACCAATGTCGGCAGAAACACGCTGTATCTGAATGACGGATTTGGCCGTTTGCGGGACGTGACGGACGGGGCGGGCGTAGGCCACGACGGCTGGAGTGCTGGTGCTTCGTTTGCAGACTACGATCAAGATGGTTTGCTTGATTTATTTGTTACTCATTATGTGGGCGCTACGTGGACCGAAAACCCGACCTGCAAGAATGCACTGGGTGAAAAGGACTATTGTTCGCCGGAAGTGTTTGACCGAACCTCCGATACGCTCTATCGCAATTTGGGCAATGGTCAATTCGAAGACGTCAGTGAGCGAAGCGGAATTGCTGTCGCGAAGGCGGCAGGACTCGGCGTGGTGGCTGCAGATTTTGATCAGGACGGTTGGCTCGATTTTTTCGTCGCCAATGACCAGTCCGCCAATTTCTTGTGGCGCAATACGGGTGACGGCCGTTTTGAAGAAACCGGCATGCTGTCAGGCAGTGCCTACAATGCGCACGGGATGGCTGAGGCAAGTATGGGTGTTACGGCGGCCGATTTTGACGGCGACGGCGATGAGGACTTGTTTATGACGCACCTCGGTGCGCAAACCAATACACTCTACGTTAACGATGGCCAGGGCGGATTCAGCGATGGAACGGATCTTGCGCGCCTTGGCAGCGCCAGTCTTGTATTTACCGGCTTTGGCGCGCGTTGGTTTGATGTGGATAACGACACCGATCTCGATTTGTTCGTTGCCAACGGCGCGATTAGCGCTCAGCCGGAGCGCGCGGGTGTTTCGATGTTCCCTTATGAACAACGTAACCAGCTTTTTTTGCTGGAATCCGCGGGGCGCTACGTAGAGTGGCGCGATACACAAGGCGGTGCGCTGGAACACATTGCGGTCAGCCGAGGCGCAGCGTTCGGCGACCTGGACAATGACGGGGATACCGATGTCGTGGTGACTAATGCCAACGGCCCCGCCCAGTTACTGCTCAATAACAATGACAATGAACACTGGGTGGGTTTTTCGTTGCGGCTGCCCGAAGGCAAACGTGACGCAATCGGTGCACGCATCGCCGTCATGCGACGAAACCAAAACACACTGTGGCGACGGGTCAATACCGACGGCAGTTACTTGTCCGCCAATGACCCGCGTGTCTTAATTGGCCTTGGGCCAGGCACCGGCAGCTTGGCCATCGGCGTGGTATGGCCCAATGGTCAACGTGAACGTTGGTTGGATGTTGCCCCAGGCAGATACCACACGCTTGTTAAGGGGACCGGCTCGTCATGGCCCGAATAAACCATCCACGAGGGCGTTGCGCTTTGGTGTTGCTGCTTGCCATTTGGGTAAGCGGATGCGCACCGAAAGTCGATTTGACTACACTGCCGGACGTACCGCGCGTCGATGTGTCGGGCTATCAGCCGGCCGTACGAGCGCAGGTGGAACAAGCGCGCACGCAGTTTGAAAAACAACCCGCCAACCCCGCCGCAAACGGCATGCTGGGCAAGCTCTATCGCGTCTATCGCGACTTTGAAGCAGCCGAAGTATTGCTCCGTCGGGCGCGTGTGCTCGATCCGCGCAATATGGAATGGACCTACTTGCACGGTGAAGCACTTGAACAACTTGCCGATAACCAGGGCGCACTTGCGGCCATGAACGCGGTGTTGGCGCGTGAGCCTGACGATGCACCGGCGCAGCTGCGTGCCGCCCGGATGCGTTTGGCTTTGGGCGATACGCAGGGCGCCATCGCTGCGCTGGAGACACTGGTGGCTGCGGCCCCCGAGTTGGGGGACGCGCACGTCGCCTATGCTCAGGCGCTGACGGCAAGGGGTACCGCTGCAGATGCCATTGCAGTTTGGGAGCGAGCGATCGAAAAATTTGGCAGTTTCAAAACCGCGCACTATGGTTTGGCGCAACTATACCGACGGCAAGGGGACACCAAACGCGCGGCCGACCATCTGTGGCTTTTTGAAGTAGTGGACACGACTGATCCGCCGCCACTTGATCCACGTCTGGCGCAACTGTTTCGCTTGAATCAATCGGATCGAGCGATCGTTCTTGCAGCGCAGGCGGTCAAACGCACGGGTGACAAGGCGCGAACGCTGGCGTTACTTGAGCAGGCGTTGGAACGTAATCCACAAAACCTTGAAGCACGCGCTGCGTTGATTATGGGCTACACCGAACAATCTGATTTTGAATCTGCATTGCGCCACGGACAGGAAGGCGTAAGGATCGACCCGCATCATGCCGAGTTAGGTTTGGCGCTTGGCAGGTTGGAATTGCAGCAAGGCGAATTGGGCAGTGCTATTACACGATTGACGAACCTGGTCATGCGCTCACCGCAGCACGCGTCTGGCCTGGCCTGGCTTGGACGTGCGCGCTTACTGCGCGGCGATGTCGCGCAAGCCGGCGTCGATTTGCGTGCGGCGATTGCGGTCGAACCTGCTCATTTGGCGGCGCGACGATTTTACGTGGCCTGGCTCACCGCGCACGCAACGCTCGCTGAGGCTATCGCTGAGTTGGGCAAGCTGGCGGAAACGCCTGCACGCGACGTACCGCTTGTTTTGTCGTCGCTCGCCCAGATGCAAGTGCGTGCCGAGCAGCTTGATGAGGCGGTCAAATCACTGGATCGCGGTGTCGACATTGCCAGGTTGCAACAGCAGGAGCGCTTGGTGACGAAGCTTGTCAATCAACGCCAACGTTTGATGATGTCGAAAACATGAACCGCCCGCTCATCATCGCGGCTGTGGCTGTGTTTTTTTCGAGTGCCTGCACCGGCGAGCAGGAGCCAGTCAAGGGGCCGCCTGCAGCAGAATTGCCAGACCTGACCGCCACCAAGGTCCTTCCGGGCGCGCCGTATTTCACTGACATGGCCGCCGCATCCGGTGTGCGATTTGAGCATTTTGCCGGAACGACAGGTGAGTTCTATTTTCCCGAGATTTTGGGGCCGGGTGTCGGCTTGTTTGACTATGACAGCGATGGCGATCTGGATATCTATGCCGTGCAGGGCGCTGCTTTTGAGCCGTCGACTGCGCCGACACCAAGGCCGACCAATCGTCTGTATCAAAACCAACTGATTCCATCGGGTGAGCTAACGTTTATCGATGTGACCGAACGCGCCGGACTTGGCGACGCGGGTTACGGGATGGGCGTTGCGACCGGTGATGTAGACAACGATGGTGATGTCGATTTGGTGGTTACTAATTTTGGCCAGGATCATTTGTATCAGAATCTGGGCGATGGTCGCTTTGAGCGGGTTGCCGGTGCATTGGCTGTTGATCAGGATGACGTGTGGACGACCAGTTCCAGTTTCGCCGATGTCGATGGCGATGGCGATCTGGACTGGTTTGCGAGTCACTACGTTGGATTTGGCTTGCGCAACATTATTCGCTGTACCAGCACCACGGGTGAGCTCGAGTTTTGCGGTCCCAACACCTATCCACCCACTGTCGATCGTTTGTGGCGCAACGAAGGTGGCTTGACGTTTCAGGATATCAGCGCCGAGTCCGGCGTCGCGCAGGCGACCGGGAACGGCTTGGGCACCAGTGCTGCCGATTTTGATGGCGATGGGGATGTGGACATCTACGTTGCCAACGATCAGATGGAAAACCGTTTGTGGACACAAAGGGACGACGGACGCTTTTCCGACACGGCTCTTATGGCCGGCAGTGCCTACAATGGTAGCGGCGCGGCTGAGGCCAGTATGGGTGTGACGGCCGGTGATTTTGACGGCGATGGTGATGAAGACCTGTTCATGACCCATCTCGCCGCTGAGACCAACACGCTCTATCAAAATGATGGCAGCGGCAATTTTTTTGATATTACCGACGCGGCCAATTTGTCTGCCGTCAGCTTGCGTCTGACCGGCTTTGGCACTGGCTGGATCGACTTCGACAACGATGGTTGGCTCGATCTATTCATCGCCAACGGCGCTGTAACGGTGGTCAACGATGAACGCGCCGACCCGGCATTTCGTTACGGCCAGCCCAATCAGTTGCTGCGTAATATTGGCGGACGGTTTGTCGAGGTGAGCGCCAGCGCCGGTGAGAGTTTTGCGCTGCGCGAGACGAGCCGCGGCGCCGCGTTTGGCGATATCGATAACGACGGCGATGTCGACGTCGTCGTGGGCAATGCGAATGGTTTGCTGCGGCTTTTGCGTAACAACGCTAACAACGACAATGGTTGGCTGCGGGTGCGTTTGATCGGCACGACCAGTAACCGGGATGGAGCCGGTGCGCGCGTGTCGGTGTCGCTTGCGGACGGTCGCGTGCTGTGGCGCCGCGCACATACGGACGGCAGCTTTCTGTCAGCCAGCGACATCCGGGTGCATATAGGCTTGGGCCAAAGCGAGATCAAAGATTTGCGTGTGCACTGGCCGTCCGGTGCGGTCGAGCATTTCGCTACGCCGGTACGCGACGTTCAGGTAACTTTGACAGAAGGTGAGGGCGAACGCATCGCCCCGTGAGATCTGAGTGTCAGAGTTTTCCGATCATGCCGAGAAACTCTGTGCGCGTGCGGCCATCGGTGCGTACATCGCCCAGTAGCTGTGATGTGATCATGGAAACGCCCGGCTTGTGGATGCCGCGTGTGGTCATGCACTCGTGCTGGCCTTCAATAATGACGCCTACACCTTTTGGTTGCAGCACTTCCTGTATGCAGGTTGCGATTTGCGCCGTCATTTTTTCCTGCACCTGAAAACGTTTGGCGAAAGCTTCGACAACGCGCGCCAGCTTGCTGATGCCGACGACTTTGCGTCGCGGCAAATAGCCGACATGCGCGTGGCCAATGATGGCGGCCATGTGA
>CAYGSQ010000196.1:0-6544 GCA_964352435.1 uncultured Gammaproteobacteria bacterium
GTCATCGATGTCGGCAGCGCCGACTTGCCCTGGCTTTGTTCGTCGTAAAATACGCCGACCCAGGCTGCATCGAGATCTTCGCGCTCGATACCGGCGTCAGCCATCGCCTCGGTGTATGCCTCCAATACTAAATCGTCATAGCCCGCATCCCAGCGCTCACCGAAGCGTGTGCAGCCCATACCGATGATCGCCACTTGATCGCGAATACCCTTAGCCATCTTGGCGCACCGGTACACCTTTGAAAAAGTAGCGTCGAAAACCACGCCGCTCGTCGAAGTCTTTTATACGGAACTGCATCTCAAGCTCGGTACCAATACGCAACTCGCCCGGCAAAACATCCGTCAATGTCAAAAACGCATTGCCACCACCTTCAAACGACAGGTTGCCGTAGCACAGGGGCGGCGCCGGCGAGAACGCCTGCCAGTCTTCGGTAAAGGTTTTAAGATGCGCTTTGCGATGGGCAAAACCGTAGTCACTCATCGTGTCCATTGCCCCACACTGCACGCACACGCGCGCCCGCGGAAAATGTGGTGTGTGACAGCCATCGCACACGCAGCCAATCATCGAATTTATCTCGCGCCGGCGACGCGCATGCACGGACAAGGCCGTACGCTTGTCAGCCTCGGCACGCAGGCCACGATCCAAATCCAGTTGCCGTGAAAATGCAGGCAACTTCAAATATTCGGTAATGGCCTTACCGCCCGCAAGCGCCGCGGCAACCGTCGGACCACCGCGCACGGCTGGCGCGTTTTCCGTCACCTCGAACAGCGCGGCATCGCAGCCCTGACCAAAGCCAACCAGTGCAATGAGCTCACCCGGTGCCGCTGATTCCAATGCGTGGGCAAGCTGCAACAGCGCATGCCCCACGCCGGCATCACCCAGACCCAACATCAAATCGTCGACCAGTACGTCCACACCAATATCCAACGCCTTGCACACGTGACGCGCATGGCGCGCAGCAAACGGCAGCACCAGATGATTGATCCGGGTCAGCGGCACCGAGCAACGGGTAGCAAGCACCTTGAGTGCAGCGGGCACCACGTCGAGAATGCCCGCATCACGCACCCAGCGATCTTCCAGCACGTAATCAACGTCACGCTCGGCGCTGCGATACTGGTGCACAAAGTCCCGATGGACCGAGTGCATGCCAAGACAACGCGCGGCGCCTTCTCCCGGACCCACGACAAAAGCCGCCGCCCCATCACCCAGTCGCAGCTCGCCGGCGCTGGCCACCTTAGCCATGCGACGATCCGCCGCGGCAATCAGGTCAATCGAGTTATCCGCTGCCGCAAGCGAGCGCAGCAGCGCCGTGGTACCAGCGCGCTGACTGCCCGTGGCATCCGCCCGGATCACCTCTTCGGGCAGCGACAGCGCGTCACCCACAAGACCTGCGTTCAGACGATCGGCAAACGGTGCGGTCGTCGTCGCCAGAGTCAGCGAAGCACACTGCGCGCCAGGCGGCAGCGCCCGCCTGGCGGCCGCCACCGCCATGGTGATTGCGTCTTCGTCCCAATTGGCCACGGTGCGTTGACCTTGCGCGTGCTTGGCAATGGCCGGCTCGAGCCATGCCGACTGCTGCGCAATAACGCTGCGGGCCATGCGCAGCCGCGGCAGGTAAGTGCCCCAAGCGTGCAACCCGCGCACGTCACTCACGAGGTCTTGCGCACGTAGTCGTCAAGCATGGGTTGCATACGCAAATGGGCCGGCACGCGCTCGGGCCCGATTCTGCGATCAACCTCTTCGTGCCAGTAGTAAATACGACGTTCCTGATAGGACAACGCCAGGCCCTGGAAGCCGCCAGACTCAACGGACTTTTGAATATCCGCCGCAAACTGCAGATCCTCGTCAAGAATCCGTTCCCAGTTGTCGATGCGCGTCTGCCACAACGGGTCATCCTTCGACGCATCCGGGCCAAACCAGTGACTGTCGATGACCATGGTCTGTTCGTCTTTGGGCCAGAACGTCAGGAAGGGAATGCCGCTGTCCGACACCGGTGCCACCAGATTTGGAAAAAAGTGGCACGACGGATTGTGCACACGCTGCACTTTGGTCGCCGTCGCGATTCGAGCCATGCCTTTCGCACCCGGGTCTTGCCAGTCTTCGCTTTTTTGCGGCGTGACCATCAACATATTGCCGTGCGGGTACAGCTCGATATAGGTACCCAAATGATTCAGGAACCGATTGACGGTCGTCTTGTGAATGGACGCGATATGGTAGGACTCCATAAACGCGTCGAGCAGAATCTTGACGTTGCAGGCGACCTCATGACTGGAGGTATGGATGTGCCGCAGGTTATCGACATCCAGTGTCGACCAGTGCTCCGGAAACGGCTTGATTGACTCGAGTAACGGTGGCGCGTCGGCGTCTTCGTTGACGAATATCCAGGGCCCGAAATTCTCGCAGCGCACGGTCGTCAAACCGTAGCAGTTCATATCGAAGTCGGGAAAATCGCGCGGATCGCGGACGGCTTTGAGCTTGCCCTGCAGATCGTAGCTCCACGCATGGTAGGGACAGACAAACAGCTTCTTCTTGCCGCTTGCCTCCTGCACCAGCGGCGCACCGCGATGGGCGCAGGTGTTGTAGTAAGCGCGAAACGCATCGTCACTTACGCGAACAATCACAATGGGTGAACCGTTGCGCTCCCACAAGCGATACGAACCCACCTCGGGCAACTCGTCGGCGTGCACGGCGTACAGCCACGACGACTTCCACATCGCTTTATGCTCGAGCGCGAGGAATTCGGAATCGAGATAGCGACCGGCGGGAATGCGCGGCAGCGCCTCAAACCCTGCGGGCGGCGCGGCGCGATCATTCTCGTAACGCATGCCTTCGAGAATGCGGTCATTGGTCGCCTGATCCATCAGCCCGGCCGGGTCAGGCGACGTGGGTGTAAAAAGTCAGCTGCATCTCATCAGCAAGGCTTTCGAGAATCGGCGGCACCAGTCGATCATGAAATTCGGTTTGCATGTGATGATCGAACGCCGCTTGATCCTTGAAGCGCGCGTAGCACACGTAGGTCAGTGGATCGTCCGTCTGCTTGATCAGGT
The DNA here is from genome assembly GCA_964352435.1 of uncultured Gammaproteobacteria bacterium. Classification (GTDB taxonomy): domain Bacteria; phylum Pseudomonadota; class Gammaproteobacteria; order Steroidobacterales; family JBCCMA01; genus JBCCMA01. The sequence continues at coordinate 3,048 of CAYGSQ010000196.1, forward strand.
CGTAGACGTAGGTGTCGGGCTCATGCTTGTGCGTAAGCTCGGACAGCTCTTTTTGCGCCGCTTCAAACTGCGCGACCATTTCTTCTTTAACTTTGAGTAAGGCGATAAATACCATGGTGCAAATCCTCGTTAGCCGCTGGCCAGCCCGAGCTCGTCAATCAACGCCTCGGCCAGCCGGAATTTCTGAATTTTGGTGGACGACATCGGCCACTCATCGACAAACCGCACATAGCGCGGCACTTTGAAACTGGCCATCCGTTCCTTACAGTGGCCCATCAACTCATCGGGGTCGACCGTGGCGTTATCCGCCAGCTGAATGAACGCGGCGGCCACCTCCTGGTAACGCAAATCGGGTACGCCGACGACCTGCGCCAGACGTACGGACGCGTGTTGCTGCAAACACGACTCGATCTCCGCGGCCGCCACATTCTCCCCACCCACCTTGAGCATGTCTTTAAGCCGCCCGTGAAACATGAGCTGCCCGTCAGCATCCACGGAACAAATATCGCCGGAATGAAACCAGCCATCGGCGTCGAGCGCTTCGGCCGTTTTTTCCGGTGACTTGTAATAGGCATCAAACGTACTGTAGCCGCGAATCAGGCATTCACCCTGTTCGCCCGCGCCGACTTCCTCACCGGTTTCGGCGTGGATGATTTTGACTTCAAGTCCGGGCAGCGGCGCGCCCAATCGGGAGTAGCGATGAGTCTTGCTGTCGCCAATGCGCCCCGTGGTCACGGTGCCGGCCGCCTCGGTCATACCAAACGTGCCGACGTAACAAATATCGGGCAGCGTGCGCTCCATCGTTTCGCCCACCGTCGCCGGCTGCACGGCGAAGTTCGCGTTCATCAATCGGATGTGGCTCAAGTCGGTCGATTCGAAATCGGGGTGTTGCACCAGATCGCCCATGATCGTCCAGAAGCATGGATAGGTCAGCGTGGCCTTTTCCTGTTCCAGCATTTTCAAGGCCTGACCGGGCTCGAAATGTTCGGCGGTAATGTAGGTGCCGTGTTGATCGAAAATTGAGACCAACGGCAGGATCGCGGCGATGTGGAACAGCGGCAGCGGCGACCAGAAACTGTCGGCCGGCCCCACTTCGTAACGCCGGCCCAGCGCGATCGAGCTGCGCACCATGGATTCGTGGCTGATCATGCAGCCCTTGGGATTGGACGTGGTGCCGGAGGTATACAAAATGAGCGCGGTTGCGCCGACGCGGGTTTGCAGACGACGGACGTGCACTTCATCTTCATCGATCGACTCGCCCAGCGCATCGAAGCGGTCGCGGTCGACCATACCGGCAACCGGCGCGCCCGATAAAGACACCACGGCGTTAAGCTGTACAAACTCTGATAGTGACAGCGCTTGCACATCGGCGGTGTCGGAAAGGCCGGGCAGCGCCTCGCGCAGGCGTCCACAAAAATCGACGACGTCGGCAAACTTGTTGGACGTGACAATGACTTTCAGATCGGCGTTTTCCGCGACATAGGCAATTTCCATTGGACGAAAACGCGCATTGATCGGTACCACCACCGCACCGAGCAAACTGGCGCCAAACATCGCCTCAAGAAACTCGGCACATGTGGGCAATAACAAGCCAACGTGATCGCCGCGTCCAACGCCCAGGGCGCGCAAACTGCGCGCGACCCGCAGTGAGGCCTGCGCCAGCTCGTTGTAGGAAATACGCTGCTCGGGAAACACAACGGCGGTGTGGTCGCCGACGGCATCCGCGGCGCTCAGCAGCAAATCGCCCAGTGTGGTGGCCCGAATACGGCTGGTTTTCAGCTCGTCGCCGGGTGAGGCCATCGTGCTCATGCAGGCAGATCGTCGAGGTATTCGCGCACGTATTCGCCGTCGAGGCACTCGATCATCGGGGGGGCGAGTTCATGAAAGTGCGGCGTGTCCATGTGGGCTTTTTCAGCCGCCGCATCGGTGAACGACTCGAACACGGCGTAACCCAAAGGCTTGTCGCGCAACTTGAAGAACTGGTACTGCAATGTATCCGGTTCGTTGGCGCGGACCGCCGCCGTCAATTTGTGCACGAGTTCCAGGTATTCGGCTTCTTTATCCGCCTTGACGGTCATACGCGAGAGAAAAGTCAGCACGGCACACTCCTCGTTATAACTTGCTGAAAAGATGGTAGCATTCGACCTGTTTAAAGAAAACAATCATGACTGTTTTTTTTCAGGAGCCGGGTTTGAACGACGTATTTGTGCCGATTATCAAGGCCTGCGACATGCCTGTTTCAGGCGTGCTGTGCACCACAGCAGCCGGGACACCCATTGTCTTATGCAAGGTCGGCGATGCTTTCCACGCCGTATCCAATGAATGCACACATGCCAAAGCCACGTTCGAGGGCGCGCGCCTGCGCCGGTTTCGGCTGATTTGCCCGCTGCACGGCGCGATGTTTGATGTACGCAATGGCGAGCCGAACGGTCAACTGGCGCGCACGGCCCTCCATGTTTACGCGGCACGGGTTTCCGATGACGGCCTCGTAGAAGTCGCCATACCCGCAGGCGAGTAGACCGCCGGCGCGTCGCACGGGTGTATATTTTGGCGCTAAACCAGAAGGTCCCCGCATGAATGATTTTCAATTCGCAACACCGAAACACATCGTGTTTGGGTGCGGCAAGCTCGACGAGCTTGGCGCACTGGCGCGGGAGAGCATCGGGTCCCGCGCGCTGCTGATCACTGATCAGGGCATGCAGGCGACCGGCATTGTTAAGCGCGCCTGCGCTGCGCTCGCCGCCGCAGGCGTGACGGTCGTCGTATTCGATGGCGTGCAAGGTGACCCGCCAGAAGCGAATATTACGGACGCCGTTGAACTGGCGTCGGCGCACAATGTGACGGGCGTCGTGGGGCTTGGCGGCGGCTCATCGCTGGATGTCGCAAAGCTCGCGGCGCTGCTCGGCGCGGGCAAGGAACAGCTCGACGACATCTACGGCATCGGTAACGCCCGGGGACCGCGTCTGCCGTTGATCCTGATCCCAACGACAGCCGGCACCGGCTCGGAAGTCACGCCGATTGCTATTGTCACGACGGGCGCGACGCAAAAGATGGGCGTGGTTTCGCCCGTCCTTTTGCCGGACATCGCATTACTGGATCCGGAACTGACCGTCGGCCTGCCGGGCCCGATCACCGCCGCTACCGGCATCGATGCCATGGTGCATGCCATTGAGGCCTACGCGTCGGCCAGCCCAAACAACAATCCGATTTCAAAAACACTCGCTGAAAAGGCGCTGCGCCTGATGGGCGCGTCGTTGTTGACGGCCGTGCAGGATGGATCGAACCTACAGGCGCGCTCCGATATGGCACTGGGTGCAATGCTGGCGGGCCAGGCGTTTGCCAACTCGCCCGTAGCGGCCGTGCACGCACTGGCCTATCCCTTGGGCGGCCATTTTCACATCCCGCACGGCTTGTCGAACGCACTGGTGCTGCCGCATGTGCTGCGCTTTAACCTGGTCACGGCACACGAAATCTACACGCGCATCGCGCCCTTCGCT
>CAYGSQ010000197.1:0-6543 GCA_964352435.1 uncultured Gammaproteobacteria bacterium
TCTTGGTGGGGGCGGTCGGCGGGTGAGCGCTGGTGCGGTGAGCGTAGCTGCTGGTGTTGTCGCGGTTGATGTTCGCGTCCTGCATTTGAATGATCAGCAGCAGATCGCCACTGGCAATGGCGACGCCGGCACCGGCGGCGCTGCCTAACCCAAGACTGGTCGCACCGGCGCTAGGATTCGAGGTGCCCGGCCAGTAGGTATTGATGACGCCACTGACATTGCCGATGCCGTCGTTGCCGGGCAGGCCGCAGGTCTGGCCGAAGGCCTGGATGGGTATCGCGGACGCACAGATGAGCGCCAGCGCGGCGATCGCGCGCGCGAAGAGGGTGTGCCGCTGGCCTGATCCCTGGCCAAACGCAAGAGTGATCAGCAGCTTGCACATCCGTCAGAGTGTAGCGCGCTGCGTGGTTGCGTGATGTTAAGTCAATCACAGGTCGGGACTTTTTTGGGGGGGGTATATTCACGGTAAAGAATGGCCACTCATGAGGCACCAAAGTGAAAACCACCGTACAAACCTTAGCAATTGTCGCCTGTCTCGCAAGCACCGCTTCTTTGGCGGACTCTATTCGTTACATCGGTGAATTGACCAACTGCACGACGGCGTGCGATGGATTCGGCAGCATCGGCGTGGTGCCTGGCGAGTCGATTTTTGAATTCGCCATCGGAATTGACCGGACAGAAGAGCCACCATTTGAGTTTGTGGCGCTTCCGAGCGGCTTTACAGCGAAATTAATAGACACTCAAGCGCCGATGATAGGCGTTGAATTTGGCCCAGCGACAGACTGCCCGCCACCTAATGAGTCAGGACAGATTTGCAACCTCGAAATGGCCAACCCGATCAATTTCAATGGACTCGGCAATACCATGGAATTAAATGGCGACGCACAAGTGGTGGATGGCGTTTTGACCGGTGGCACGCTTGTGGTGACCTATTTGAACGAGCCGTTGTTACGCAACGAGATGCAAGTAACTATCAATCTGGCGACTGGCTCAGCGGAGGTCACTTTTCTAGGCGGTGCCGTACTCGTTGCTCAGTACTCGGGCAATGCCGAATTCATCGTTGATGAAGATGGCGATGGAATTCCGGACGCACAGGACAATTGCCAGACCATCCCGAACACTAGTCAATTGGATACGAACGGCGACGGCTTCGGTAACGCGTGTGATCAGGACTACAACGGCGATTGCGCTATCAACGTAATCGATCTTGGAGAGTTCCGTTTGAATTTCTTCGTGAACGGCCTTACCGACTACGACGCCAACGGTGATGGCGTGACGTCCATTACAGACCTCGGAATTTTACGTTCGAGATTTTTCGGCACACCTGGCCCGAGTGCGTTTGCATCGTGTCCTTGATATTGGTTAAGGATTTGTCCGGCTAATTTGCCAAGACTCTCAAAAACGCACCGTCTGAACCGCAAAATCGACAGGAACCGCACACGGGCCAGTTGGCGGGTGTGCGGTTTGCGTTACAGCCGCGACTCGTCCCCCAGCCAGCGGGACGTGACGATCAGCATGATGGCGGCCGCAGCCAGCGTTGTGACAGACACGATGCCAATAGTCGCAAGCGATGCGCCGCCTTCAAGAAAAATGTCACGCAACAACAGCGTGTGGCCGGTCAGCGGCAGTGAACTGGCCGCGCCGCCAAATTCCACTTTGCCCAGCATCAATGCGCCCGCGACCGCCACCGGCAGGAAGATCGTGAACTGTCCGTAGATGCCCGCCTCGCGATAGGTCTTGGCCCGCGACGCCAGCATCATTTGCAGTGCCACCGCGAACAGCGCCAACGGGGCCAAAGCAAGCGCGCCAAGCAGCATGCCTTGCGGATCCAGGTTGAGGCGTAACCCAAGCTCGGCAAGCGGCGCCCGATTGAGCAGCAGTCCACCAACAAGGATGGTCGCGGTCGACACCACGACACTGACCGCACCACAGGCAAGCCATTTGCCGAGCGTGAGTGCCAGCGGGCTGACCGGCTGTGCCAGCAGCGGTTCGAGCGAGTGCCGTTCGCGTTCGCCGGCGACCGAGTCGGCCGTCATGAACGCGCCGCTGACGAAGCCGGCAATCAAAAACACGTAGATCAATGCGTTGGTAATTTGGGCAGACTGGCCGCCCGCGCGCGACAGATCATAGGTTTGCGTCGACAGTGCCCGCACTTGCAGCGGCGAGATGCCTGAAGCAATCAAACGTGAGCGACTGATGTCCTGACTGAAGCGGTCAATCTGGCGTTTCAGTGACTGCGCTTGCGCCTGTACTTTCGGGTTTTTGAAATTGCCGTAGATGCCCAGCGCGACTGTGTCACGTTGCATGTAACGGCTGGAATAGTCGGCCGGGATGTGCAGCATCAATGCAAGGTCGTCGTTCAGCATGGCGTGTGCGGCGTCGGTATCCGCCGCAGCCACGGGCTCGACGTTGCGTTCCGACAGATAGTTGATCAGTCCGGGCGCGTGTTCGGCGCCAACTACCGCGACCCTCAGGTCGCTGTCGTCGGCCGCTTCCCTGGCCATGCTGTCGAGCATCAGGTACAAAAAGAACGGCCCGAAAATGGCGAAGGTTAACGAGACTGTGATGCTGCGGCGGTCGCGCAACGCGTCGAGCGCTTCTTTGTGCAGCACGTTCAGGAGTGAATGAATCATGAGGTGCGCTCCGGGTCAGGCTGCGTGCGAGGTGGTCAGAGTGATGAAAGCTTCTTCCAGATTGGGGGCCTTCGCGTGGGCGATCAGATCGGCCGGTGCCGCGCTGTGCACCACGCGTCCCTGACTGATTACAACGATCTGGTCGGAGAGTTCTTCGACGTCGGCCATTGCGTGACTTGAGAGCAGCACCGTACGTCCTTCTTCCGCCATGGCGCGCAACACGCGGCGCAGAAGCCGTACGCTGATGACGTCGAGGCCGCGCGTCGGCTCATCGAGAATGACGTTGGCGGGGCGATGAATCAGTGCCCGTGCCAGTGCGACCTTCATCCGCTGACCCATCGAAAAACCTTCCGTGCGTCGGTCGATCAGTTCGCCCATTTGCAGCAGGTCGACGACCCAGTCGCTGGCGTCGCGCAGCGCCTGGCCACGCAGGCCGTGGAAGCGTGCGAAGTAGTGCAGGTGCTCGCGCGCGGTGAGACGTGGGTACAGGCCAAACGGGTCGGGAAATACGCCCAGCTGTTTGCGCGCGTCCATGAGCTGCGTGCGCACGTCGAGCTGATCGATCTCAACCGTGCCCGCGTCGGGCTGAAGCAGGCCGCACAGCATGCGCAGCGTGGTGGTCTTGCCCGAGCCGTTGGCTCCGAGCAGTGTCGTGATCTGGCCCGAGGGCGCGCTAAAAGTGGCGCCGTTCACCGCGTGAACATCACCAAACGATTTTTTGAGTTGTTGTGCATGAATCATGATCGGGTCTCAGGGTGTGGGACCGGCGACGGTCAGCAAAAAAGGCGCGGGGCCAATTCGATTGACGCAGGTGTCGTCGAGCTTTGTCGGGTCGGTGTGGTTTAGAAACTCGCCCAGCAGTCGTGGCACGCAGCTGTAGCCGCTGGTGATGTGACTGTTGTGTTGCGCCACGATCGTGCGCGAACGACTCAGCGTCGCGGCCGCGATGTCGGCAAATTCCGGCGGCGTAACCGGGTCGAGGGCACCGGACAACAGCAGCGTGGGCACGTCGGAGGTCACCGCGTCGGCAAAGCCTGCCGGGACATGCGCTGCTGGCCAGGTCGCACAGGCGGCTTGCCAAAAATCCAGGCGGGTGACGGCAAACATGCCGGGCTCGCCCTGATCGACCACACTGCGCGGCACTTCCTCACCGCACATCACGGACAGCATCGTGCCGATTGACAGATTGTTGTAGAGCTGGCCGCTGGCGTTTGCCATGGCGCGCCACGGCGCGATGTTGCCGGCGGCAAATTGCGTAATGACATACGGCAACCACGACGTGTTGCCGCGTACGTAGAACGCGTTGCGTAGCGAGTCCAGAAAAATGTTCTCGTCAACGCTCACGGCGGTGTCGCCAAACGTCACGCGGTGTGGCGTGGTCGAAAGCGTCGTGACGATGTCTGTAAGATCGCCGCGCAGTGTCGGGAACGCCTCGGTGCACGCTGCGTCGCCCGCGCAATTCGACAGCATGCGTTGCAGGGCAAGATTGGCACTTTCCTTGCCGCGCGCCATGAACGCCACGCTGGGCGGGGCGACCGCATCCAGGATCACGCTGCGCACCGTGTGCTCATACTTGCGCAGGTACAGCAGGGCCGCACGTGTGCCATAGGAGCCGCCCCAGATATTGATGGTGTCGTGACCCAGCAGATTACGCACCGCATGCAAGTCATCGACAAACGAGTCCGTGCCGAAGTGCGCGGGGTTGTTGGACGTTTTCGCCAGACAGGTGCGCGCGGTGTCGGCGCCAGAGGTCTCCGGGTTGGTCGGAAAATCGCAGCCGAACGGCAGCGTGCGTCCGGTGCCACGTTGATCGACCAGAATGACTTCGCGTCCGCGACGCGCGTCGATCATGGCGCCATCAACGATGGATCCCAGATCGCTGGCTGCCTGACCGGGGCCGCCGGCCAATACGTAGAGCGGGGCGCCCGAGGCCTGGCCGCCGCTTGGCGGGACGACGGCGACATGCAGTGCGAACGTGTCGCCGTCCGGTTGCGACCAGTCGAGTGGCAGCGTGAGCCACGCGCACTTGGCCTGCGCCTCGATGCCATCGATGTGACATGGGCTAAAGGCGACGGGGCCGGTCTTGTCGCCGTGAGCGTTGGGCAACGAGACCGCCAGAAAATAAACGGCAAAGACCAGCGCGTAAAAACCGCTGCTCAATAAACGTGATGTTGGGCCGAGCGAATGATGGCGAGAAGGCATGGCAGTAGTGCTCCATAGCGTGTGCATGACCTGATAGTCGTCGCCCGGCCACGGGCATTACATTTTTTTATTCGATGTTTTCGAGTTCTGCGATCTTGGCGTCCAGATCGACGATCTCCTGGCGGCTGCGGCGCGCCGTTTGCCACCCGTAAATCATCGTCAGTGCCATGAGGCCAAACGCGCTGATGATGAGCGCCAGTCGAAAGCCGCCGCTGATCCCGGTTGTGAAGTTGTCGTCGATCGCCAGCAACGCGAAGCCGAGTCCCAGTCCGCAAAAAATTGGTGTGCCGTACAAATAGTAGTGCGCAATTCGCAGCGACAGCTTTGCGCGACGCTTTTGCAACTTCAACATATCCATTGGAGAATCAGAGACCGACTGCCACAGTCCGTGGCGCCAACGCCATGTCCAGTACTGATAGCCCACAACAAACAGGCACATCAGACCGGCTGGCCACAACACGTCGCCAAACACGCCCCAAACCTGGTAAATGAACACCAGTGCAAGCGCACCAAGGCTGCCAATGAGTTCAATGGCCAGAACCTGATGCATGCGTTGGCGACTGGTATTAACGCTTTTTATCAGCTCGTCGACATCGATGGGCGGCGTGTCCTGCCACAGCGACTGAAGATCAAGATCGTCGTTAGGTTCATTCACAGCGATTTACCGAGTTGTTTGGTTATGTGGGCCTTGGCGCGATTGAGGCGCACGCCGACATTGTTTGCGCTCAGCGACAGCGACTGAGCGATATCCTGATTACTGAAACCTTCGAGATGCAGCGTCATGACCGGGCGCAGGCTCAAAGGTAGTGAACGTACCGCGCGTAGCAGCAGCGTGCGGCGCTCGTTCGATTGGACCTGTTCGTCCGGTTGCGGCGGCTGGTCGGGGAGCGATTCGTTGAGACCGTCCGACCACGGTGTCGTGGGCGTACGCACCGCTTTGCGCACGTGGCTGACGCATACGTTGTGCGCGATGCGGGCGACGAATGTTTTCTCGCTGGCATCGCCGCGATAAGAAGCCAACGCGCGCCACAGGGCCAGCGCCGTGTCCTGCACCAACTCGGCCACCAGCTCGGGCCGGCGCTCATAGGAGCCGGCGATGCGCCCAATCATTGAGCCGTGGGCGTCGAGCCAGGCGCGCAGCGTTGCGTCGCGATTCAAAAGCGGTCCCTACCGTGGCGAACGGCCACAAGCGGACCGGGTTGATCTACAGTCGCGCGGGCCATGCAAACATTACAAACTATTTTAGCGGTGGATTTTTGATCTGCTTGTACGCGTCGAGCGCCCGCTGGCGAGTCTGCTTGAGATCAACCATCGCGAGCGGATAGGTTACGCCCAACGTGACGCCGGCGGCGGCCAGTACGTCATGCGGCGCATTGCTGGGGTCGTGGATGTGCTTCTTGGGCAGTCGTGCAATCTCCGGTACCCAGCGCCGCAGATAGTCGCCGCCAGGGTCAAACCTGGCGGATTGGGTCACCGGATTGAAAATGCGGAAGTAGGGTGCCGCGTCCGCACCGCTGCCCGCCACCCACTGCCAGCCCGCCGCGTTGCTCGCCAGATCCGCATCGACCAGCGTGTCCCAAAACCAGTCCTCGCCGTCGCGCCAGTGCACCAGCGCATTTTTGACCAGAAGCGACGCGACGATCATGCGCACCCGATTGTGCATCCAGCCGGTGTGCCACAGCTGACGCATCCCCGCGTCGACGATGGG
>CAYGSQ010000198.1:0-6495 GCA_964352435.1 uncultured Gammaproteobacteria bacterium
CAAAGTCATCAAGTCCCGGCCACCCAATAATCGCGACCCGGGCGCGCAGGAGGCGGCGGCCTGCATTGACTACCTCCATCGTCAGATCGAGCTGGTCGCCCCGGACCTGATTTTGGCGGTTGGCAAGGTCGCCGCACAACGATTGCTGGACACCACCGAACCGCTCGGTAAAATCCGCGGCCGGGTCCATCAACTTCCGCGTGGCAGCACGCCCGTGGTTGTGACCTATCATCCGGCGTACCTGCTTCGGTCGCCGTCGCAAAAACGCAAAGCATGGGAAGACCTGGTGTTTGCCCATCGCGTTGCCAGGGGAGAGGTTGAGTGAGCGCCGTAATGCCGCTGTCGAGTCTGCACGCGCGGGCGATGACAGCCAGCGACCTGCAGCGGGTCATGGAAATTGAAGCGTCGGCCTACGGCTTTCCGTGGAGCGAAGGCATCTTCAGCGATTGTCTGCGCGTGGGCTACGAGTGTCGCGTATTGATTCTCGACAATCAGATTGTCGGCTACGGCATTTTGTCGGCACTCGTGCGCGAGGCGCACATACTCAATTTATGTCTCGACAAGAACTTTCGTCGTCTGGGTTTGGGACGGCGCTTGCTCGAACACTTGATGATGTTGGCTTTGCACAAGAACGTGCAGGACGTTTTTCTGGAAGTGCGTCCGTCCAACGTTGCTGCGTTGACCTTGTACCGTAAATACGGTTTCGAGCAAGTGGGGCGCCGACACAATTACTACCGCGCGGGCGATGGCCGCGAAGACGCGCTGGTCCTCAAATTCGAAATGGCGAGTGTGCCGGGCCTTGTTCACGGCCAAATTGATGGCACGACGTTCCTGTAGTGGTGGCACAAGTCTCCAAAGCCCAGGCTGCTCACGCGCAGCGGCGTCGCACGTTTGCGATCATCTCTCACCCGGATGCCGGCAAGACCACGCTGACCGAAAAGCTGTTGTTGTTTGGTGGTGCGATCAAGCTTGCGGGTACGGTTAAAGGACGCAAGGCGTCGCGTCACGCCACCTCCGACTGGATGGCGATGGAACAGCAGCGAGGCATCTCGGTCACCTCATCGGTGATGCAGTTCCCGTACAACGATTACATTGTGAACCTGCTCGATACCCCCGGACACGAAGACTTCTCGGAAGACACCTACCGCACGCTGACGGCCGTAGACTCCGCGTTGATGGTCATCGACTGCGCCAAAGGCGTTGAAGCGCGTACGGTCAAACTGATGGACGTCTGTCGTTTGCGCGATACGCCCATCATGACGTTTATCAACAAGCTTGATCGCGAAGGTCGCAATCCACTCGAACTGATTGATGAAGTGGAATCCGTGCTGAATATCCAGTGCGCGCCCATCGTGTGGCCAATCGGTATGGGGCGCGCGTTGCGCGGTGTTTATCACCTGGCGCAGGATCGCGTGTACCTCTATCAAAGCGCGAATCGCGGTGAGATGGGCGACACCAAGACCATCGATGGACTGGCCAGTGACGAGGCGCAGGAAGCCATCGGCGATTTGTACGACGAGCTGTGCGAAGAAGTCGAATTGGTGCGTGGTGCCAGCCCGGACTTTGATCCGGAAGAATATGCAGCGGGGCGTCAGACGCCGGTGTATTTTGGCTCGGCTATTCAGAACTTCGGTGTGCGCGAACTGCTCAACGGTTTCGTGTCTCATGCGCCGCCGCCGCTGCCGCGCGAGGCGGGCGATCGCACCGTCGATCCACTGGAGAAAAATCTCACCGGTTTCGTGTTTAAGATTCAGGCCAACATGGATCCGGCGCATCGCGATCGGATTGCCTTCATGCGCGTGTGCTCCGGTGTCTATGCACCGGGTATGAAGCTGCACAACGTGCGCGCCGGGCGCGACCTGCGCATCGCCGACGCGCTGACCTTTATGGCGGCGGAAAGGCAGCATGCGGCGGAAGCGTTTGCCGGCGATATCCTGGGTTTGCACAACCACGGCACGATCAACATCGGTGACACGTTTACGCAGGGCGAAAAAATTCGCTTCGCCGGCATTCCCAGTTTTGCCCCCGAGCTGTTTCGGCGTGCGGTGCTCAAGGATCCGCTGCGTTCCAAAGCGCTCAACACTGGCCTGGCGCAGTTGTGTGAAGAGGGCGCGACCCAGCTGTATCGCCCCTTGACCAATAATCGACTTATTTTAGGTGCCGTGGGTGTATTGCAGTTCGACGTGGTGGCTGAGCGTTTGAAACACGAATACAACGTGGAGTGTCAGTTCGAAGGTGTCGATGTGGCCACGGCGCGTTGGGTTGAATGCGACGATGCGGCCATGCTCGAAAAGTTTCGCAATCGCTGCGCTGAAAACCTGGCACTCGACCATGCCGGCGATCTGGTCTACATCGCCCCCAGTCGCGTCAACCTGTCACTGACACAGGAACGCTGGCCGGACGTTGGATTTACCAGTACACGCGAGATGCGGCCCGTCATTTAGCGCGCAGTCGTGTGCGTCAGGCCGTTAGCCGCGTAGGCTTGAATGCCCGCACCTGCTGGGCGAAATCACGTGTCATGTTTGCCGGTGGGTCGGTGCGATACCGCGCGCGGATAAAGGCATCCGTAATAGCGCGCACCGGTTGGGTCAGTTCGGGTCGCTCGCGCGCGACGCGTCGGGCAAAATCCGCCGGTCCCTCATGCGGGTCACGTCCAATGCCCGCACGCTCCAGTCGTTTGCAAAACAGATGCCATGCACGCAAGACGGGGTCGTGTTGCCGTCGCCGCCCGCCGAACGCCAACCAGGCGGCCAGCAGCGCCAGAACGGCGACGCCGGACGCGGTGAGCAAGGCGATCAGGGTCGCCGCGCCGGTCGATTTAAGCCCGAGTTTGCGCAGCAGATTGCGTTGCGCGGCCTGCCCGTAGGCGAGAATGTGACGATTCCATGCCGCGTTGGCGGCGTCCCAGCCAAAGCGCAGGCGACTAAGCAAAGGACCGTTCCCAAGGATCAACGGGGACAATTGCTCGTCACCGCCCAGCGCGCCGCTGATGCCGCTTTCCACGCGCTCCGGGGCCACCGCACCGGTGGGGTCAATGCGCGTCCAGCCGCGTTGTGGCAGCCACACCTCGGTCCAGGCGTGGGCATCTGACTGGCGCACGGTGAAGTGGCCTGTGAGCGGATTGCGTTCACCGCCCTGATAGCCGGTTACGACACGCGACGGGATTCCCGCATAGCGCATTAGCAGGGCAAACGACGACGCGTAGTGTTCACAAAATCCGCGGCGTGTTTCGAACAGGAACTCGTCGCTCGGTGACGCGCTGGTGAGCGCTGGCGGACGCAGGGTGTAGACAAAGGGCTCGCGCGTAAAATGTTGCAAGGTCGCACGAATCAAGGCGTCGTCCTCGGCGTAACGTTCGCGCAATGATCGGGCCATCTCGCGCGTCCGCGGATTGCGCGTTCGGGTCACGTCCAGAAAGCGCTCGGTGTCCTTGCCCAGGCCGTTTGGGGCGGCGCGATACTGCGTGTGCGAGCGCAGTCGAAATCGTTTGCGTTCTTTTACCGGTTCGTGGCTGAGCAGTTCGAGGTCGGTATTGAGGCGCGTATTGGTCGGTACGGCATTGAGCGCGGGAAGGTCCAGAGCAAAAACCCAGTGGCGTTGATGCGGTTCCAGCATCAGCGTGTAATTGATGGATTCGGAATCAAGCTCGACGTCAAACGGTCCGGAGCGCGTTTTGGACGACGACCAGGTGCCATTGACGACGGTGTCGAGCACCGGCCCACGCCAGTAACGCACGCGTGGGTCCGGCGGCGTATCGTCAAACTCCACGCGGAACGTGACCGCACTCGATTCAAGCAGGTTGGAGATCGCGCCCGGATTCATCGTGTCACTGAGGCCGGTCATGCCCGACGACGATGAGGGCAGTGCCCAGAACGGCCCGGGCACGCGCGGGAACAGTACAAACATCAGCAGCATCAATGGCAAGGCCTGCGCCAACAGCATGGCGCTGCGCGACAGGGCGCGGCGCGGCTGCACCGGCTCGGCTCGGCGCGATATTTGAACCAGTGACGCCACGACGACGAACAGACACAGCACGCCGTACAACGTCGCGCCAATATTCTGGTCGAACAACGCGTGCGCGACAATCATGAAAAAGGCCATGTACACAATGACCACCAGATCACGTGCACGCGCGGTTTCGGTCAGCTTCATGGCGGTCATGACGATCAGCAGTCCGGTGCCGGCCTCCAGCCCGTTAATCGTGCCGTAACTGACCCACACCATCGCGAAAGTAGCCATCGCAAACGCGATGCGCAGCGCACCGTGCGGTAGTTTGTTACCGCGGGCAAACTCAACGTAGCGCCACACGATCGCCGCCCCGAGCACGATAAGAATCCACGGCGGTACGTCGTTGATAAACGGCAGCGCGGTGAGTACCAGCGCGCTCAGCGCCCACGCAAGCTTTACCTGCGTGAGCGGTGGTGACGACCACTCATCGTGCGCTACGGGTGCAGTGCCAGCGCGCGCAAACATTGGTGCAAATGCGCAGCGCCGCGGGAGGGCGACACGCGCTGGGTGGTGAGATTGAGACCGAAATTGCGGCCGGCTTCATGGGCATCGATACACCATGCCGCAAGCATCGACAGGCGCGCTTCGGTGTCACCCGCAGCGTCCGCCCAGTTCAGGTAAACGGGCGCGACGTCTGCGCCGGAAAAAGTTTTGACGGCCAGAGTGTCCGTGCGTGCATAGGCTTTCCACGCGATACGCCGCGACGGATCACCGGGTCGATAGTCGCGCAAACCGGCAAAATCGCTGTCACCTTGAACCGCATCGCGGGCGCTGCCCTCGACGTTGGCCTGATGCGGCACGGCCGGTGGATTGGGCAAGGGTTTGGGGTAGACGAGGCAATTGAGGTCTGTGTTGAGCCAGGCCCAGGCTTGAAACAGCCCCGCCGGATAGCGGCTGCGCAGGCTGATGCGATTCAGTGCCAGCAGGCCACGCCTGGGTGCCGGCAAGTTCAACATGACATGGTATGTCTCGCCCGCGGGTACCGAGATGATTTGCATAAGCTGTTGCTCGACGAATACGCCGATGTCCAGCCGCGCAAAGGTCGCATCGTTGTGCAAGTTCAGCGCAAATTGAGCGTTCTGTCCGGCAAATATCGGCATCGCGTCGGCTAAGGTCACACGCAACCCGGACAGTGCCCGGTGACAGTGATGCATAACCACCAGAGCAAAGGCGGTCAGTGCGAACGTGACGGCCAGACCCACGCTGTTGTTGTAATTCATCGAGCCCAGCAGCATCAGGAAAATCATGATCCCGAAGGCCACACCCTGGCCGGTTGGCAGGATGTAGATCCGGCGGCTGGTCAGGGTCACGTCGCCGTGATCGGTGCCCTGGCGACGTCGGGCCCATGCGCGACCCTGACGACGTATAAACGCCGCCAGTGACATCAGCCGTCGACCGCGACGCTTTTGACGACGTAGGCGCCAACAGAGCGGGCGTCGCGTGTCAAACGATCACCCGCGTCGCGCCAGTGCACGCGATGGTCAATGACGCTGGCCGCTACCGCCTGTACATCTTCGGGAAGCACGGCATCACGCCGGTCGATGAGGGCGTGCGCGCGGGCGCAACGCATGAGTCCAAGTGCGGCCCGCGGCGACAGCGCGTTATCCAGTTTAGTGTCTTCACGCGTGCGGGCAATGAGGGCCTGCAGATAGTCGACCAGAGCCTCTGACATATGCACTTCACGCGCGAGCCCTTGCAAAGTGCAAAGTCGGGCCGGTGTCACCACGGCTTTGGTGGAGCGGATCAACGACTGCCGGTCCTCGCCGAGCAGGAGCTGTCGTTCTACCTCGGGTGAGGGAAAGCCGACGCTCAGGCGCATCAAAAACCGATCGAGTTGCGATTCGGGCAGCGGAAAGGTGCCGACCTGCTCGGTCGGGTTTTGTGTGGCGACCACAAAGAACGGGTCGGGCAGACGATGGGTGGTGCCATCGACCGTGACTTGTTGTTCTTCCATGGCCTCAAGTAGCGCACTTTGCGTCTTGGGCGTGGCACGATTGATCTCGTCAGCCACCACCAATTGGTTAAACAGGGGGCCGGGATGGAAGACGAACCGATTGCCGTCGCGCTCAAACATGGACACGCCGACCACATCGGCAGGCAGCAGATCGCTGGTAAACTGGACGCGCTGATAGCTCAGCCCCAGAACGCGGGCCAGAGCGTGGGCCAATGTCGTCTTGCCGACACCGGGTACGTCCTCGATCAACAGGTGGCCACTTGCCAGTACGCAGGTCAGCGCCAGGCGCAGCGTTTGTGGCTTGCCCAGAATGATCTGCCCGAGCCCCGCCAGAATCTGGTCGACGTCCTCAGCGGGCGAGCGCCCGGTGAGTTCCTCGACCACCGCGTCAGCGCCACTCACGATCGGTGACCGATAAGGTGGCTGGCCAAATGCACATGACTGATAGAAAAAATCCTTTTATTACAATGCAATAGAGCACCTTTCGAGAGTGAGAGTGACGAAATGATGCGCCATTCTACGTCACGTTTAGG
>CAYGSQ010000199.1:0-4055 GCA_964352435.1 uncultured Gammaproteobacteria bacterium
CCAGTTGGGTGACCTGAAAGAACTGTTCGGTGTGGTCCGGCAGGAAGCCAGCGAAGTCCGTTCGGTCGTGTCCAACTCGCTGATTACGGCGCAGCTTGGCGACCGTACCGAGTTGCTTGATCGACTCGATGCCGCTGAGAAGCTGCCGTCCATCGACGATCTTGATGCGCTGCGTTTGCTCATTCAGGAAGAAATGACAGAACAGTCAAACGTCGCTCGCTTTAGCGCACAGATCTTTGACTCGGCGGGTAAGCCGTATCAGGGCGAAGCCGTCCGGGTTGGTGCCTTTAATATGGTGACAGGTGACAAGTTCCTGAGCTACGACCCGTTGAGCAAGAGCATCAAGGAGCTGGGTCGCCAGCCCAAGTCGCGTTTCCGCGCGAATGCCGGTGCGCTGTTTAACGCCAGCTCTGGCGTGGTCAAAATGACCATCGATCCATCACAGGGCCAGTTGCTGCAGGCACTGGTGCGCTCGCCTAACCAGATGGAGCGTGTGGCTCAGGGTGGCCCCGTCGGCTACATCATTCTTACATTGGGTGCGTTCGGTCTGTTGATCGCTATCTGGCGCGGTCTTGCTCTGATCGGTTCCGGCGCGGCAATCAAGAGCCAGCTCAAGAACAGCACACCGAAGAAAGGCAACGCGTTGGGTCGCATTTTGCAGACCTATCACGACAGCCGCGATGCCGACACGGAAACGCTCGAACTCAAAATGGACGAAGCGATCCTAAAGGAAACGCCGAAGCTGGAGCAATGGCAGGGCGCGATCAAGATTATCGCGGCCGTGGCCCCGCTTCTGGGTCTGCTCGGTACCGTTATCGGCATGATCGACACCTTCCAGAGCATCACGCTCTACGGTACGGGTGACCCACGATTGATGGCCGACGGCATCTCGAAAGCTCTTGTGACCACGATGCTCGGTCTGATCGTCGCTATTCCAATGGTGCTGTTGCACTCGGTGATCGCGTCCCTTAGCAAGGGCCAGATCGAAATCCTCGAGGAACAGAGTGCCGGCATTATTGCGCGGCAGTCCGAGGCTGAGTAAATGACGGCGATTATTGACGCCTTCGTTTCTGTACGGGACTTCTTCGAGACCGGCGGGTGGGTGCTGTGGGTGATTTTCATCACCACAGTATTCATGTGGACGCTGATCATCGAACGGGTGTGGTTTTTCCGCGCCGCGTTGCCCGTGGAAGTGAACGACATTTACAAGATCTGGGATGCTCGTGCGGACCATACCTCGTGGCATGCCCGACGCATCCGCGAGCAATTGGTCTCGCAGGTCTCGCTCGATTCCAATCGCTGGCTCATGATCATCAAGGCATTTATGGCGATGCTGCCGTTGATGGGTCTGATGGGTACCGTCTGGGGCATGATCACGGTGTTTGAGGTCATGTCGTATACCGGCACCGGTAACGCCCGGGCAATGGCCGGCGGTGTGTATAAAGCCACACTGCCAACCATGGCCGGCCTGGTAGCCGCGCTGTCCGGGCTCTATCCGAGCAACTTTTTGGAACGCAAGGCTGCGTTGGAAGTGGAGCGGGTCGAAGACCTGCTGCATCACCACTAGGCTGTCGGAGAATAATTCATGCGCAGAGTAAGAAAACGCAACGACGAAGAAGCCGAGATCAACATCACGCCGATGCTCGACATCGTCTTTATCATGCTGATCTTCTTCATCGTGACGACGTCGTTTGTGCGGGAATTCGGCGTCGACATCAGTCGCCCGGACAACACGCCGCCCAAGGATCTCAAAGTATCTGAGGTCATTGCGGTGCGCATCGACGAACTGGGTGAGGTGTCCGTGGACAACCGACCGACCGATATTGGGCGCGTACGGGCCCTGATCGAATCGGGTTTGGCGTCTAAACCGGACGCGTCGGTCGTGGTGATCGCGAATCGCCAGTCCGATGCCGGCATCCTCGTGACCGTCATTGATGGCGCAAGGTCGGCCGGGGCGCAGAAAGTATCACTCGCCGAAGACGCGACGTAGTCAACTCGATAAATACTTAATAAAGAGATACTTATGGCTCGAAAGCACGCACAACCTGATGATGACGGTGAGATTAACATCACGCCGATGCTCGACATCGTGTTCATTATGCTAATCTTTTTCATCGTTACGACATCGTTCGTAAAAGAAACGGGCCTGGACCCGATCCGGCCGCAAGCCGACACCGCAACCCACAAGAGTCGCGGCAATATTCTGGTAGCGGTGTCGGAAACCGGCCGCATCTGGATGCAGAAAAAGGAAGTGGAGCTGAATCAGGTGCGCGCGCTGGCGGAAGGCGTGGTGTCTGAATCACCAGAGAGCTCGGCCGTCATCATTGCGGACAAGGGCGCGCCCACCGGCATCGTTATTGACGTGATGGATCAGGTTCGCCTGGCCAAGGTCACCAAGGTGTCGATTGGCGCCGAAGAGAAAAACTGAGGACGACTCTATGCGTTTATTTTT
Organism: uncultured Gammaproteobacteria bacterium; assembly: GCA_964352435.1. Lineage (GTDB taxonomy): Bacteria > Pseudomonadota > Gammaproteobacteria > Steroidobacterales > JBCCMA01 > JBCCMA01. The sequence goes on from CAYGSQ010000199.1 coordinate 2,453, forward strand.
ATCTCTGATTGGCGGTGTCGTGGCGGCGTTCGCACTGTTCCTGCTCATGGACAGTCTGATTTCGTCGCAGGCAGGCGCTGCCAACAAGGGTGAGCAGACCTCAATTGTGGATTTCGTGCGGCTGACGCAGGAAGACCTGGTGCAGCGCAAAGAGCGCAAAAAGCCGAAGAAGCCGCCACCACCAAAGAAGCGTCCGCCACCCCCGAAGATGACGATCTCCAAAACTGACAAGCCGCCACCGCAGCGTCTCAATATTGTGACGCCCAATATCAAAGTGCCGGTATCGGCCGGTGGTGGTCCGTACCTGGGCGGCTTTAGTGCCGGTCAGGCTGCGGCGGAAGGCGATGTTATTCCGATCGTTCGTATTGCCCCGCAGTATCCGCGTGAAGCGCGGCTCAAGGGAACCGAAGGCTGGGTGAAAGTGCGCTTTACCATTAACGAAGACGGCACCGTGGGTGCACCATCGGTCGTCGAGGCGCAACCGCGCCGTACGTTTGATCGCGAGGCAATTCGTGCCATTTTGCGCTGGAAGTTCAAGCCGCGGATCATTGATGGCGTGGCCGTCAAGCGCGAGGCTGAACAGGTCATCGACTTTAAGATGGACGGGGGCTAACGCATGAAGATCTTCACGCATCGATTAGCCGCTTTTTGCGCGACGCTGGTGCTGGGCCTGGGTGCTCTGTCCGCTGTCGCGCAGGAAGAGGAAAAAGAAAAAAATACCGTGATGTCGGAGCGGGCGTACAAGCGTCTGTCGCAGGCACATGAGGCCATGGGCGCCGAGAACTACGCGGATGCACTGGCCAAGCTTGAGCAAATGGAAAACGGCATGCGTTTGTCGGACTACGAGCGTGCACTGGTCCTGCAAACCTACGGCTTTATCTATGCTCAGCAGGAGCGCTACAACGAAGCGCTACAGTATTTTGAACGCTGTATCGCGCTGGACGCGCTGCCACTCAAGGCGCAGCAAGGCATGCTGTACTCGTTGGCCGGTCTTTACGCTAACGAAAAGCAGTGGCTCAAAGCGGTCGAGACCATCGAGCGTTGGCTCGTTGCAGAGCCAGATCCGCCGCCAGATGCATACATTCTGATCGCATCGTCCTACGCCGAGCTCAAGCGTTATCGCGACGCACTGCCGTGGATCGAAAAGGCCATTGCCTCAACCAATGAACCAAAGGAAAGCTGGTACCAGCTCATGGTCGCGATCTATTTCGAACTCAGCGAATTTAGGAGCGCGGCTGGCGCGGCTCGCACCATGGTTGCGCTGTGGCCTGAGAAAAAGTCGTACTGGGAAATGCTCCAGGGCGCGTATCAGGAACTGGGCGATGATTTCGCTGCGATGTCGGCGCTTGAACTCGGTTACACCAAGGGTGTGTTGAACGACCAGACCAATATCGTCAATCTGGCGCGCATGAAGATGTACCTTGAGGTGCCTTACGCTGCGGCCGAGTTGGTCGATAAGGAGATGAAGGCCGGGCGCGTTGAGCGCAACAAGAAAAATCTCGAGCTGTTGTTGGCGTCGTGGGAAGCCGCACGTGAGTTCGAGAAAGCGATCTCTGTTATTGACGAACTCGCATCATCCGCCCCTGACGGCAAGCTCTACACG
>CAYGSQ010000199.1:4065-6481 GCA_964352435.1 uncultured Gammaproteobacteria bacterium
CGCGCAAAGCGCGTTTGTTTTCCGAGCGCAACCGCTGGGACGATGTCGTCGCTGCCTCCAATCAGGCGCTCGATCGTGGTGGTCTGACCAACAAAGACGAAGGAACGACACTGCTGCTTAAAGGCGTCGCGTTGCTCGAACTTGGTAAGGGTTCAGAAGCCGAGACGACGTTTGGACGCGCGACCAAACTGGGCGGCAAGACTGCGGAGCAAGCCCGATCATGGATTCAGTATCTGCGCGACCAGGCCGGCACACTTAGCGCAGGCTAACTCGCAGGCGTCGACTCGCTGATCGACTCTCACGTGACGCGCGCAGGGCATACTCTGCGCGCGTTTTTTTGTAGTCAAACCCGCGTTGATCTGGCGCGGGCTGCTTAGCCCGCAGCGCGCCTGGGGGCCTCGACCGCGCGAGCCTGCAGATCCGGCTCGTCCAGCGCCTCCAGAAAAACCGCGCGCGATCGTTCAGCCAGCCGCTGCATTTCAGAGCGACCCTCGCCGGCGCAGTCGATCTTCGGGAACGTCTTCAGGGTTAGATTGCCACGGCGCGGCAGCCAGCTGCCCGCAGGCAAAATCGCCCGCGCGCCCTCGATGGTGAGTGGGACTATGGGCAAACCACCGGCGACAGCTGCCGCGAAAGCGCCGGGGCGAAAACGGCGTATGCCGGGTTCGAGATGAAAGGTGCCCTCTGGAAAAACCGCCAGCGATTGGCCGGACCCGGCGGCTCGCAATAGCGTGCGCGTGTCGCGCGCACCGCCCTGGCGGTTATGTCGCTCAACAAAATGTGCGCCGATGCGCCGCAGCAACATGTGGACCAGCGGTGCCCGGGTTACTTCGCGTTTGATCACGAAACCAAACCGTGGCGGCAGCACGGCGCACAGTACGACGCCGTCGATATAGCTGGCGTGATTGGCCACCACAACGCAGGGTTCGTCGGGTAATGGCGTGTTACCCGCCTGCTGTAGTCGGATGCCACACAGGGCAAAGATCAGGCGGGCGCCCGCCCGCGCCACCGCACGACGGCGTCTTAATCCAGGCATGACAGCAACAATAAGCAGCACACCAAGCGCCACAAGCGCGAACACCGTCACGGCATAGATGCCATAAGTCCGTACTATAAAAGGGTGTCTGGAAGGGGCCAAATGGCTAACTCCGGGGTGTCGCGGCAAAAATTGATGCGACGCAGTATACAGGGCGTGTGACACACATCACGATTATGTCAGACAACTGTCGTATCTGTGACTAAGCTCACGGCAATTTAACTGGGCCAAGTCCATAATGGTTCGGCAAAGTGCGGCATAAGTAGATAATGATCAAAGACTTGCGTTCGCCTATTGCCGGACGCAACCCGACCAGTGTTGCGATGAGGATTGAATTTGTGAGTGCAGTAATGTCAGAGGGGCAATTCGGGAACATGAGTGCCAATGGAACGCCCCTTCAGCCGCCGAAGGAAATGATTGATCAATTCCTCGATACCATCTGGATGGAGCGCGGCCTATCCAAGAACACTCTGGCGGCCTATCGAGCCGACCTGACGGCGTTATCGCGCTGGATGAAGAGCCGTGACGACACCCATATCGTCGAGGCCGAACGAGCCGATTTGCTTGCCTTTATCGGTGAGCGTGCCGAGAAAGGGGCGCGGCCCCGTTCGACGGCCCGGCAGCTTTCAAGCTTCCGCCGCTTTTTCCGCTTTCTGGTACGTGAGGGCCGTCTTACGGATGACCCGACGTCCAATATCCAGATGCCCAAGATTGGCCGCACGCTGCCCAAGACGCTGACCGAAGGTCAGGTCGAGGATCTGCTGCAGGCACCCAATACTGATGAGCCTCTGGGTTTTCGTGACCGCACCATGCTGGAAGTGCTTTACGCTACCGGCCTGCGCGTGTCCGAATTGATCAACCTGAAGCTTAGCCAGATCAACGTTAACCAGGGCGTGGTACGCATACTGGGCAAGGGTGATCGTGAGCGTTTGATTCCGTTAAATGAAGATTCGACTGACTGGATCAATCGCTTTGTGAAGGGTGCCCGTCTCGAGATCTTGCTCGAACGCCAGACCGACTATCTGTTCCCGACACGACGCGGCGACAGCATGACGCGCCAGGCTTTCTGGCACATCATCAAGCGCTACGCGCGCAAAGCGAAGATCGGCAAGGAATTGTCACCGCATTCGCTGCGCCACGCGTTTGCGACGCACATGCTGAACCACGGCGCGGACTTGCGTGTGGTGCAAATGTTGCTCGGTCACAGCGATCTGTCGACTACGCAAATTTATACGCATGTCGCCCGCGAACGGCTTAAAAACATGCATTCGAAGCATCATCCGCGCGCCTGACGAGCGGATGTTTAGCGCATAAGTTGTACGCAAAGCGTTGTAATTAAAGATCTAAACGTCAAATCATGACAAACGGGCTGCCAGAAAC
>CAYGSQ010000200.1:0-6469 GCA_964352435.1 uncultured Gammaproteobacteria bacterium
ACACCATACCGCCCACGGCGGCCGAGCGGCCTGCGGCCAGCCAGCCTGCGTGATCGCGCGCCGCGCCGCCAAAACAAAACACCGCCTGACACAGGCCGAGCAAGGTCGCCAATATCAGGGCCGTCTGACCCAGCTCCGGAATCATTCGCCGCCCTCGGCTTCCATTTCCGCCTGGCGCTTCTTCAGCGCATCGGCGACGTTTGGTGGCATGTAATTTTCATCATGCTTGGCCAGCACCTTGCTCGCCTCGAACACGCCGTGCTCGATCACCCGCCCGGTTGCCACCACGCCCTGACCCTCACGAAAAAGATCGGGATACACGCCGCTGTAAATCACATCGACCGAGCTCTTGAAATCGGTGACGACGAAGGTGCTCGCGAGCGAGCCGGTCGCCCGGTCCCAGCTGTCCTCAGCCACCATGCCGCCCAGATTGAATTCGGCATCCGCCGGGAAATCGCCGGCGGCCATGGCCGTCGGGTCAACAAAAAACAGCAGGTCGTCGCGCCGTGCCTTGCTGCCTATAATGACCGCAAGGCCCACCCCGGCAACCACCAGTCCGACCGTTAACATGCGTTGTTGTCGTGCATTCATAGTTGCGCTGCCCGTGCCTTGGCTCGCTTGAGCGCCAGTGCGTGGCGACGGCGTGCCGACCACCACGTGTAGCCCATAGCCAGCATCGTAATCGCGTACGAAGGCCATACGTAAATCGCATAACCTCCCATATTAAGAAATTCGCTTAAGTTCATGTTATTTAAAGGTCATCAACCCATTTAGTTTGTCGTTCACGGAGTAGGATCTCGCCCTGCGTGCGAATCAGCAATACGTAGGCAAAGAACAGCGTAAAGCCTACTGCCATTGCCAGGAGCGGCGTCAGCATGCTGGCATGAATACCCGGTGCATCGAGCCGCGTCACGCTGGCGGGCTGATGTAAGGTGTTCCACCAGTCGACCGAAAAATGAATGATCGGCACATTTATGACGCCTACCAGGGCCAAAATGGCACTGACCCGATCGGCTTTGTCACGCTCGGTGAACGAATTGCGCAGCGCAATATAACCAAGGAACAGAAACAGCAGCAGCAATTCTGACGTCATCCGCGCGTCCCACTCCCACCACGTGCCCCACATGGGTTTGCCCCACAGCGAGCCGGTGGCCAGTGTGACGACCGTGAATGCCGCGCCGATTGGCGCACACGATGCCGCCACGGCGTGGGCGAGCTTCATCCGCCAGATGAGGCCAATGCCCGCGGCCACCGCCATCAGCGTATACGACATCATCGACAGCCAGGCGGCCGGCACGTGCACAAAAATAATGCGGACGCCTTCACCCATTTGATAATCCGGCGGCGAGGCGATCAGCGCGCCGTAGGTACCGTAAGCGATAAGTAGCAAACTCAGTCCACCGAACCACGGCACGTAGCGCGCCGCCCAACGGTAGAAGTGCGGAGGCGACGCCATGCGATAAAACCATCGCATAAACCAGTTTAGCTCTTGTACTTTAGCCATTGATAATTAACTAATCCAGGTTCGTTCGTAGAGCAAATGCCACCGCGAAGGGACCCAGCGTCACGCTGAGTACCGCGAGCATGGCCAACCACAATACCGCGCCATCCGACGCCAAACCGCGCGCCGCGAAATCCGTCGCGCGCGCCCCAAAAATCAACACCGGCACCAGCATTGGCAGCACCAGTACGGTAAGTAGCGCCCCGCCTTGATGCGCATGCACGGTTAGCGCGGCGCCAATGCTACCAAGCATCACCATGGTTGGGGTCGCCAACGTCAAGGTGAGCAACAGCGTTGCAATGCCACTGCTCGGCAGGTTGAGCGCATAAGCCGCTGCGGGCGCCAACACCAACAAGGGCACGATCAGCACCAGCCACTGGACCAATAACTTGGCGGCCAGCAGTAACCACAGCGGCTGCGGGCTCAGCGCCAATTGCTCCAGTACACCATTGTACGCTTCCGCACGAAACTGGCGCGCCTGGGCGAACACTACGGCCAACAATGCAGCGACCCACACCACGCCCGCGGCGTAGCCGGCCATGCGCTCGGGCTCCGGGCTCAGGCCCATCGGGAACAGCGCCACGGTGGCGGCAAAAAACACCAACGGGTTTAAAGCTTCGCCAAAGCGCCGCACGGTCAGCCGCAGCTCAACCGCCGATTGGCGTCGCAACGCCGCCAGCGTACTCACAGGCCCAACTCCAGTACGCGTGATGTCACGCGCCCCTCACACAGCGGCTGATGCGACGTCGCGATCACGCAGCCGCCGCTCTCAATATGTTGCGCGATCAACCCGTCACACCAGGCGCGCGCCTGCGCATCCAGGTTAGCCAGCGGCTCGTCCAGAATCCATAGCCGTTTGCCACTCAGATGCACGCGCGCCAACGACACGCGTCGTTTTTGCCCGGCTGACAGCGCGTACCCCGGCACATCCGCCGCCTGCGACAGACCAATTGAGTCCAGATAGTTGGACACGAACGACAGCGTCAAGTTCTGATGCAAGCCTGCGCCCCAGTGCACATTTTGTACCAGTGACAAATCGTCGTAGATACCGTCGTAATGCGCGACATAGCCCATATTGCTGTGGTATTCATCGCGCTGACGCGTCACGGATTGCTCGTTCCAGGTCACGTGCCCCGCTTCGGGCACCGACAAGCCAGTCAAAACGCGCAAAAGGCTGGTTTTGCCACTGCCGTTCGCCCCGCTCACGTGCAGGAGTTCGCCGGTGCTGACCGATAGATTCAGGTCGCGAAACAAACAGCGATCACCACGCCACAGCTCAAGCTCGTGGGCGCGCAAACAGTCGGGTTGGGATGCGGCCATGCCACCTCAATCGTGTGCAAACGGGGGGCAGTATAAAGGATTCATGTGCGTGCCGAACCTGCGCTAACATCGACCACAATGACTGACCTGCTTACTGCCGACCAGCGCCTGCGTTACGCCCGCCAAATTGCCCTGCCACAGTGGGGCGTTGACGGGCAGTTAGCCCTCCTGCGGGCACGCGTACTGATCGTCGGATTGGGTGGGCTGGGTGCCCCGGTGGCCACCTATCTGGCGGGCGCCGGCGTCGGCGCGCTCACGCTGAATGACTTCGATCGGGTCGACGCATCCAACCTGCCGCGACAGCCGCTGCACGACACAAGTGCCGTTGGATCGCTCAAAACCGATTCTGCCGCCCGCGCGCTCGCACGTCTCAACCCGGGCATTCAGATCGAGACGCTGGACCGCCGCCTGACCCACGACGAACTGACCGACGTCGTGGCGCGACATGATCTGGTCGTCGACGCCAGCGACAATTTCAGCACGCGCTTTGCCGTCAATCAGACCAGTGTCGAGACGTGCACCCCGCTGGTCAGCGTGGCCGCCATCAGATTCGAGGGCCAGCTTGCGTTCTTCCGTCGGGACCTGGCCGCAATGCCATGCTACGCGTGCCTCTACAGCAGTGCCGATGAGGTCGCTGAAGACTGCGCAGGTCAAGGCGTATTCACACCGCTGGTTGGCATCATGGGCTCAATGGCGGCGTTGATGGCGCTCAAGTGGTTGCTCGGCTTAGTCCCGGCCGCCGCGCATACGGATGTATTATGTTTTGACGCAATGACCCTTTCCCAGCACGCGCTGCGGCTGCGGCAAGATCCACATTGCATAACCTGCGCGAAAGCGTGACCGAGGTCGCAAAACGCGGCGCGTGAGTCAAGAAACCGACGGCCTCGCCGCTATCCAGTGAATGCGAACAAGCGTTTGAGCTTGAGGTGATTCACGGATGAAACGAATGCGCCAACTTGCCAATCAGGCACACAGGGTACGAGAACGACACGATGCTGGGTGATACGCCCGGCATGCGCCGCAACACTCCGCACAAGCGCTCTTCGGCTTCTGCGGTGGACGCCGTGCGGCCACCCAATGCGAAATCTGTGCCGGACCGGATCGTTACACGCGCGCCGGTCTTACTGCATCATCTGAGCCCAGAGGGCATCGTCATGCAGGTCAGCGACCGCTGGCTCAAGGCCTTCAGTTATGACCGCACTGAGGTCATCGGCAACGTCATTAGTCAGTTCATGACAACCGAATCGGGCCACTATGCCGACCGGCGCCTAAGCCAACTGGCCGAGGCCGGTGATTGCGACGACGTACCGTTTGATTTCGTGACCAGCCACGGCGAGGTGATGGCAATGACCGTCGCCCTGAATGCCGAGGTCGACGAAGGCGGCAACATGGTTGGCATTTTGCTGGTGTGTTCGGCCGATGAGGCGCGCACGGCAACGCAAGCGCAGGTCACAACCAGCGACGCGGATGAACAGCTCGAGCAGCGAATTTTCAATGAACGCGAATTTAATGTCGCCATATTCAACCAGGTGTCCGACGCCCTGATCCGCGTCGATCGCGACGGGCGAATCGTCTTAATCAACCACTGCGCGGAGCGCATGCTGGGCATCTCCAATGCACAGGCGCACCAGTCTGTGATCCATGAGATGTTGCCCCTGTTTGATCCTGAAAGCGGCGATACACTCGATCCACTGCTGCTCGAGGAACGCCCGTACGGCCAACACCAGGCGCAAATTCACCTGCCCGACCGGGAGCTCACAGCCGAGGTGCGCGCCAGCAATTTGAACAATCGCGACGGTAGTCACAGCGGCAACCTGATTGTACTGAGCGACATTACCGAGGTGCGCAAGCTGCGCGACACGATTTGTTTTCAGGCGATCCATGATGGTTTGACCGGGCTTTACAACCGGCACGAATTCTCACGCCGCCTCAAGCAACTCATCGAACAGATTCATCGAGATGATGAACGTCATGTCCTGTGTTTCCTGGACATTGATCAGTTCCGACTAATTAACGACACCTGCGGCCACGCGGCCGGTGACGAACTTCTCAAGCAGCTCGGCGAACTGTTGTCCCACGGCATTCGCGGCGAAGACACGCTGGCGCGGGTGGGCAATGATCAGTTCGCCCTGCTTCTTCGCGGCTGCTCTACTTTCCACGCACAGCGCCGTACGCGGGCACTGCTCGATCGCCTTAGCGCATTTCGTTTTTCGTGGGAAGCGAAACGTTTTCGCATCACCGTCAGTATCGGCCTGGTGCCAATCGATATTCGCACGCGGACCGCCGAAAGCGCGTTGCGCGCCGCAGACAGCGCCTGCGTGAGTGCGCGTGCAGCGGGCCGCAACCGATTCGTGCTGTTCGACGCGCAGGATGATCGCTACTGTCGTCATTACGGCGATCTCAAGTGGATGCGTCGCGTCGAAGCCGCGCTTGAAGAAGACCGCTTCGTGCTCTACGCCCAACCCATTCGTGCGCTCACAGGGAACGCACCAGACAATTACGAAATATTGCTGAGGATGGTCGATCGCGATGGCAATGACATCGCACCCGGTCGCTTTCTGCCGGCCGTCGAGCGCTTCAATCTGAGCGTGTCTGTGGATCGTTGGGTGGTCAAGCACGCGCTCGCGGCGATCCGCGATGCGGAAGAGAAAGAACCCTGTGACCGCTTCTGGACCATTAATTTGTCCGGCCAGTCACTGTCAGATCGCCTCTTTCAAGACTATCTGTTTGCGGAACTAAGCAAGAACAAAACGCCGCCTGGCAAAGTGTGTTTTGAGATCACGGAAACCGCGGCCATCGCGGAAATGGACCGCGCCATTGAGTTCATGAATGCCCTGCGTGAGCGCGGCTGTACGCTGGCCCTCGATGACTTTGGCAGCGGGCTGTCTTCCTACGCTTATCTGAAGAACATGCCGGTGGAAATCGTCAAGATCGACGGCCAGTTCGTACGCGATATTGCACACAGTGAAATTGCCCAGGCTATGGTGCGTTCGATCAATGAGATTGCGCAGCTGATGGGCAAAAAGACCGTCGCAGAGTACGTAGAAGACGACCAGATTTTACTGCGACTACGCAGCGTTGGCGTCGACTATGTTCAAGGGTACGGTATCGGCCATCCCAAACCGATGGACCAAATTCTGCAGATTGAACAACAGTCCTAGCCGGCCAGCCCGTTCGATTTAGCTGTTTTCGTCTTCGCTGTCGACGTCCACCGGCACGCCCTCAAGCGATATCCCGTTGTCACCCTCGTCCACTTCGGGTTCGAGCGCGTCAGGACCGACGATATCTGTCTCAGTGCTGGGTATGCCGATACGGTATGCCGCAAAACCAGGCAGCACAACCTGATTTAGCGCCATGCCCAGGATGCGCCCTTTCACCGGTGCTCGCAGCTCACTGCGCACATTGGTGATCGGATCGGTGATGGTGCCAAGCAACGCTCCCTTGCGCACGCGCTGTCCGAGTTTCACTTCGCCAAAGAGCAGGCCGCCACGGCTGGCGCGAACCCAGGTCGACTGGTAGTACACCGGTTCCGGTTCACCCCAGACACGCACGCGACGAATCATCTCAAGCTTATCGAGCAGCGTCAGAATGCCCTTGGTACCGTGCTCGATTTCATCGTCTTGCAGACGACTCGGTTCGCCGGTTTCA
>CAYGSQ010000201.1:0-6468 GCA_964352435.1 uncultured Gammaproteobacteria bacterium
GGTTTATCAAGCCGGCACGCTGTCCGGCAATCCGGTCGCGATGGCAGCCGGTATCGCCACGCTCGAGAAATTGTCCGACCGCTCGCTGTACGACGGTCTGAGCAAAACCACCGATTATTTCGCGAGCCAGATGCGCAGCGCCGCTCATGAACACGGCGTAGAGCTCCACTCCGACTCGCGTGGCGGCATGTTCGGGCTTTTCTTCGGCACCAACGACCCTGTGACCAATTACGATCAGGTCATGGCCTGCGACAAGGCTTTGTTCGTGAAGTTTTTCCACGCCATGCTGGCACGCGGCGTTTACCTGGCACCTTCGTCGTTTGAAGCAGGGTTTATTTCGCTCGCCCACACACACGATGACATTGATGCCACCGTAGCCCACGCGCGTGAGGTATTTGGGGAACTGGCTGCGCAGTAATCAGGCAGTGGGTAGTACACGCTGGTATTTGCCGACAAGATTTAACACGTAGAGCTATTGATGCTAAGCAACTTCGAACGCTATCCGCTGACGTTTGGCCCAACGCCGATCGAGCATTTGCCACGCCTAACCGAGGCGCTGGGCGGTGCCGTCGATATCTGGGCCAAACGTGAAGACTGCAACTCCGGTCTGGCACTCGGCGGCAACAAACTGCGCAAGCTCGAATACATCGTGCCCGATGCCATTGCCTCCGGAGCGGACACGCTGGTGTCCATTGGCGGCGTCCAATCCAATCACACCCGATTGGTGGCAGCGGTGGCGGCAAAAATCGGCATGAAGTGCCGCATTGTGCAGGAAAGCTGGGTGCCACACGACGACGCGGTGTACGACCGCGTTGGCAATATTCTTATGACACGCCTGCTGGGTGCGGACTCACGCATCGTCGACGACGGGTTCGACATCGGCATTCGCCAAAGCTTTAAAGACGCGCTGAATGACGTGCGTGAAAACGGCGGCATACCCTACGGCATTCCGGCAGGCGCCTCGGTCCACAAGTATGGCTGCCTGGGCTACGTTGGTTTTGCAGAAGAAGTGCGCGCTCAGGAAAAGGACCTGGGTTTTTCGTTCGACTACATTGTCGTTTGCGTCGTAACCGGCTCCACTCAGGGCGGGATGATTGTCGGATTCAAGGCCGATGGTCGGGCCGACAAGGTGATTGGCATCGACGCCTCCGGTACGCTGGAGCAAACCCGCAGTCAGGTGACCGACATCGCGCAAAAAACGGCGTCGTTAATTGACCTGGGTCAGGCGATTACGCCTGCCGACGTGCACATCAATCCAGACTACGCGTACCCGGCCTACGGCATACCGAGTCACGAAACCAATGAAGCCATGCGGCTGGCGGCACGCACTGAGGGCATGATTACCGATCCGGTTTACGAAGGTAAGTCGATGCAGGGCCTGATCGACCTGGTAGGCAAGGGCTTTTTTGAGCGCGGCTCAAAGATACTTTATGCCCACCTCGGCGGCGCACCCGCGATCAACGGTTACTCTTACACTTACCGGAATGGCTGAAGCCAGCAATGCAGGCTAGAGTCTGCGTGTAATGACCGGCGGCGTAGTCATACGCTCTACCTTGATCGCCTGCGCATTGACGCGCGAAAGCAACTGCAGAAAGTGGTCGTTAATACTCGCTTCCTCACCTTCGTTGACGCTGTGCCCTGCCTCGGGACACAAATACATGTCGCCAATGTTGCCAAGTCCGGTGAAGCCCTCAAGCAAATTGCACAGGCCTTGCGACTGGGCAAGGCAAATTTCATGCACGCGAGCGTCGATCCATTGTGACCAGATGAGCTCGTTGACACCACGCAAAAAACTGGCCAATGCCTTGCAATGCATAACCAGTAGCACGCGCTGCGCCTGAAGCTCGCCCGCCATTGCGGTGCGCGGAACGGGCGCTGTGCCCGACAGGTCCGTTACAAAGTCCTCGTGAAGCACGTTGTACCCTCAAAATTCGTTATTGATGCGTGCTCTCGATCAAAGCACGGAAGGCGCCCCCAAAGCAGCCTCCAAAATCACCTTATATTTCAACTTTCCCCGTCGGTCATTTCCTTGACCGCTTCGGCGATGACATCCAGCCGCGCCAAAGGTTGTTCAAGCTCAAGACACGCCTGCTTGCGATCATTGTGCAGTGGCAATATCTCGGCCAACCGTGAACTGACCCAACCCGCGTCGCCATAATTTGCGTCGACCAGTGCGTATTGGTCGCCCAGTTGATCGATTAGCTGCTCGAGCAGGCGGCCCAGATACGCGTGCTTTTCCGGCAACGCAATGGCCGGATCCGGCGCAATGAACTCAACGGTTCCCAAATTCAGCCCGTCCGCCTGGCGCTCGGAGTGGGTGACGCGCACGCGCGACTGCCCCAACGCAGTAATACCGAGCACACCATCATCATATTGATGCCAGTCCGCAATTTTGGCAAGGGTTCCCACGTTATGAAATGTGGAAGGCCCGGTTTCACCGCCCTGATGAATCAAAACGACCACGAAACCGGTCTCCTCACGCATGCAACGCCCAATCATGTCGAGGTAGCGCGGCTCGAAAATGCGCAACATCAGCGGCCCGTCGGGCATCAGCACCGTACCCAACGGAAAAAGTGGTAACGGATCGTCGCTCACATGCACGACTCAATCTTCATCTCGACCCCAACGGGGCGCGAGGGAATGATCGACCCCCAGTTGTTCAAGAATGCGCGCGACAACGAAATCAACGATTTCCTCCACCGTCTGGGGCTTGTTATAGAAGCCCGGGTTGGCCGGCAAAATAGTAGCACCCGCCTCGCACAGTGCCGTCAGGTTGCGCAGATGCACCAAGGACAGTGGTGTCTCACGTGCGACCAGCACAAGCTGACCACCCTCTTTAAGTACCACGTCGGCGGCACGTTCAATAAGAGAACGGCTCGCACCCACAGCAAACGCGGACACCGACGCCATCGTACAGGGGCACACCACCATCTGTCGCGGCGCACCGGAGCCGCTGGCCACCGGCGCAGTCCATTCACTCTCACCGTATACAAACAATTGGCGCAACGGCGCACTGTAGCGCTCACACAAGAACCGCCGAGCATCGGCCGCGCGAGCAGGAATGGCGACGTCCGTCTCCATGCCAAGGACCACCCGTGCGGGCTTTGAGAGCATCAAATGTACAACCGAACCTGAGGCCAGCAAACACTCAAGCAGGCGCAGGCCATATTGCATGCCCGATGCACCGGTAAAGGCCAGAGAAATTTCTCGTTCAGTTGCGCTCACGGCGCCTCCTCTCCAATACCCGACTCAAGCAACGCCACCAGGCGCCGCGCAAAACCGCCAAAACCACCATTGCTCATCACCACAATGATGTCATTGGCACGTGCGACCTGATGTACGGCGCGCAGTAATGCATCGATGTCACTGAACCGTGGCACGCCACTGTGTGCGGGTGCCGCATCGTCACCGGCAAACAGCCAGGCTTCGTCGGCCAGTTCCAAGGATTCGTTTAGTTCGAGGGCATGGATGCCAAGCTTCATCGTATTGGAGCGCAATTCGACCACCGCCAATAGACGTCGCCCCTGTGCCTGGCTCCGAAAACCAGTCAACGTTTTCCTGATGGCTGTCGGATGATGCGCAAAATCATCATATACCGTCACTCCGCCGACGTGGCCGACCTGCTCTGCACGGCGACGCACGCCCGCAAAGCCCGTCAGGGCCTCACGCAAGCCGTCTGGCGCCGCACCTGCACAGCTTGCCGCCGCACACGCCGCCGCCGCGTTCAGCGCATTGTGCTGCCCGGGTAAGGACCAGGCATCGCTGCGTACCTCGCCCCCCGGATAGAGCACGGTCAAGCGGCCGCCACTGAGCGCGGCGCGCCACGGCGCGCGCTCACCGAAGCCCACGCGCGGCGACCACAGCCCGGTGCGCAACACGTCAGCGAGGTTGCGGTCGTCCTCGTTAACCACAATCGTGCCGTTACCCGGCACGGTGCGTACCAGATGGTGGAATTGCGTTTTAATCGCGTCGAGGTTGGGGAAAATGTCGGCATGGTCAAACTCAAGATTGTTGAGCACCGCGACTGTCGGGCCGTAATGAACAAATTTGGAGCGCTTGTCGAAAAACGCCGTATCGTATTCGTCGGCCTCCACCACGAACCAGTCGCCGGCCCCGAATCGCGCCGACAAACCAAAATTGTTGGGTACGCCGCCAATCAAAAATCCGGGTGACAAGCCGGCGCACTCAAGCAACCAGGCCACCATGGACGCCGTAGTTGTTTTGCCATGTGTACCGGCTACCGCAATGACGCGCTGTTGGCGCAACACGTGACGCGCGAGCCACGCTGGTCCGGACGTGTACGGCATACGCTCGTTGAGTACATGCTCAACCGCCACGGCGCCACGACTCATTACGTTGCCGATAACGACCACATCAATCGTTGGGACAAACTGGGCGAGATCGTCCAGTGCAAATAGGTCGATATCGAGTGCCGCAAGCTGATCGCTCATCGGCGGGTAGACGTTTTTGTCGGAGCCGGTCACCGTGTGTCCGGCCGCACGGGCGAGCGCCGCAATGCCGCCCATGAAGGTGCCGCAAATGCCGAGTATATGGACGTGCATTAGCCGGTCGTCGCGACTAGGGGCAACACCAGCCCGGCCGCGCCAAAAAACAGCATGAGTATCAGCACGACGATGCCAACGCTCTGCAGCACGCCAATGGACAACGCTGCACGCAAGATGACCGACATCACCGACAGCGACCAGGCCTCAAGGCCAAACAGCATCATCAGCGGTACGCTGGGCTTGAACGATTCGGGCGTCCCGAAATCGGCAAAGGTTGCCGGGAACGCCATCACTACGCCAAGCTTCAGACACGTCAAGACAAATTCGGCCCCAAACAGCGCCGTTGCGGTCTGCACAAAACGTTCGCGTCTTTGCATGGCATTGAGCAACAGCCACACCACGGACGATACCATCGAGGCATACAAACCATATTCGGTCAGACTTTGCGCAACGCTTGTGCTCTGCCCCGCGACCGGCACGATGGCCAGGCAGGCACCCGCCACAACGGTGAGCCACAGCAGTGGCACCGAGACCGGCAAATGCTGCGGGCCGCGCCGCGTGAGCGCGATATCGAGAAAGGCTTGGAATATTGCGAGCATGCGCCTGCACAAACAGAGTAATGGCGTTACTCTACCTGCTTGCGCAGCGCCACGATAGCGGCAAAATGGTCACGTTTGTCGATCCCGAAAGTGCTAATCTTTGGTCCGCATCGCGCCACCGGCACAAAGGAACTCATGACAGACAAGACTCAACCGCCGGTCATCAGCACCGCCGACGATCTGATTGCCTTGTGCAACCAGCTCAAAAGCGCCGAGGTGCTGGGCGTCGACACCGAATTCATGCGCGTGCGCACCTACTATCCGGTGCTGTGCCTCATCCAGATTTTTGACGGCCACAGCGCCGTCTGTGTGGATGCACTGGCCATCGATGATCTGGCACCGGTGTTTGATTTATTCGACGATGCGACGCGCCCGGTGCTGTTGCACTCCGCGCGCCAGGATTTCGAAACGTTTTACATGCGCGGTCAACGCCTGCCGCATACCGTGTTCGACACTCAAATCGCGGCGGCTCTGTGCGGCCCCTCCGATCAACTAAGCTACGCCCAGTTGGTTCATGACGTGACCGGCGTCGAGCTGCCAAAAACACAAACGCGCACCAACTGGGCCAAGCGCCCGTTAACGCCGCAGCAATTGATCTACGCCGCCGATGACGTCCGCTACCTGCCGGCACTGATGGATCACCTGAACCAAAAACTCGACGAACTGGACCGGCGCCCCTGGTTTGAAGCCGAATGCGCGCGCCTGCTTGATTCACAATTGTATGAACCCCAATTCGACGTGGCATGGCGCCGCTGCAAGTCGCGCCGTCACTTCAGCGATCAGGAACGCGGCGCATGGCGAGCACTGTGCGCGCTACGCGAACGTACGGCCGTAAAACACGACATGCCGCGCCGCTGGATCATTGAAGATCCCGCCATCGAAGCACTGGCCGTGCTTGACGCCTCGGACAGCGACGGCATGGTTGAGGTACTGCGCGGCGCAAAAGCCCACCGCGGCATGACCATTGAGGGCATTGCCGAGGCGATTGCGCAGGCCCCACCGGTCACCGATACCCGGCCAGACAAGCTGGATGCGGCGCAGACAGCGGACCTGGAGCGCGCAATGAAACATGTGCGTAAGAGCGCGGCACAGTTCGACATCGCGCCCAGTGTGCTGGCCACGCGCCGTGATATTGAGAGTTTGGTTCGAGGGCAGGCCCCTGCCCTTCTGATGCAAGGTTGGCGCCACGAGATCATCGGAGCGCAGCTGATTGAGCTGATCTCGTAGGAGCGACATCGCTGCCGCTCCTACGCATGGACCTTAGAGCTTAGCGCCGACCCTTCTTACGAGCCGGTTTTTTCTTGGCGACTTTTTTCTTCGCCACTTTCTTTTTCGCTACCTTTTTCTTCGCTGCTTTCTTCTTG
>CAYGSQ010000202.1:0-6466 GCA_964352435.1 uncultured Gammaproteobacteria bacterium
AATCAGAATGGTGGCGTTATTTCGATCGAGTCGGACCCAACGAAAGAGCGTGGCACGGTATTTCGTGTGCGCTGGCCACTGACCCTGGCTTAGCGAGCCGATCTGCTGGGCCCTTCGGTAAATTTTGTGCCTAGGCGCGGTGATAGGGATGTCCCTGACGCAGTGACATGGCCCGATAAAGTGCCTCGGCCACCACAACGCGCACCATGCCGTGGGGCAACGTCAGCGTCGACAGAGACCATCGTTGATCCGCCCTTGCCACAATCCGCGCATCCAGCCCATCGGGCCCACCCACGGCCAACACCACACGGCGCCCGTTGCGAAACCAGTCTTCGATTCGCCCGGTGAGTTGCTCCGTCGTAAAGGATTTGCCACCCACATCAAGCGCGATGACCCAGTCGCCCGGCACAATCTCGCTGAGCATCCGATCGCCCTCCGCGCGACGCCATGAATCGGCGTCACCGCCTCGACGACTGGTAACGGGGATTTCAGTCAGCTTGAGGTGTAGCTCCTGACGCAGGCGTTTCGCATAGTGCGTGTAACCCGCATCGATCCAGTTCGGCATGCGCGTACCGGCGGCAAGCAGCCGGACCTCCATGGTTACTCAGCCGCACCCGCGTCGGTTGCAGGCGCGTCGATATCCCACAGTTTTTCCAGATTGTAGAAGTCGCGTGTTTTGGGCGTCTGTACGTGCACGATGACATCGCCCAGATCCACGAGCACCCATTCACCTTCTTTTTCGCCCTCAACGCCAAGTGGTCGAAAGCCGTGCTCCTTGGCGCGCGCCACGACGTTTTCCGCCAGCGAGCGCACGTGACGGTCTGACCGTCCGGATGCGACGATCATGTGATCGGTAATTGAGGTGATCCGCGCCACGTCCAGCACGCGCACATCAAGGGCTTTGAGGTCATCAAGTGCGTCGACAGCAAGTTGATGCAATGTAATATCCGTCGTCATTTTGGTGTTTCAGTCTCCACGGGTGTGCGATAGCACCCCGATTTCTCGATGACATCGCGCACACCGTCAGGCATCAAAAACCTGGGGTCGCCGTCCGCGCGAATGAGTGCACGTAGCGCGCTCGACGAAATTTCGAGCTGCGTTACTGCATGAATGTAGATGCTGCCAGCGCGCGATTCGTGTAAATCGCTCACTGTGCCGGTCTGCCGGTCGCCCAGCAATTCGCCCAATGGGCCGTCGCCAGGCGCAATCCAACCGGGCCTGTGCGCCACAACAATATGGGCCAACTCCAGTACCTTGCGCCACTGATGCCACTTGGGCAAGCCCAGAAATGCATCCATGCCGACGATCAGGCACAAAGACCTGCTCGGATACTCCGCGCGCAAATCGCTCAGCGTATCGACCGAATATGACGGCCCGTCCCGACGCAGCTCCCGATCATCAACCACGAAACCCGGTTGCCCGGCTGTCGCCATCTGCACCATGGCAAGCCGCTGCTGGGCGTCAGCCACCGGCAGCCCGCGATGTGGTGGCAATCCACAGGGCAAAAAACGAACCTCCGCCAGACGCAACTTGCGCAACAGCTCGTAGCCGGTGCGCAAATGGCCGTAGTGAATGGGGTCGAAGGTGCCGCCAAATACGCCGATAGGACTAATGGTCACTCTCCTTCACGCGACGTTTGGCCACGATGTCGTCGTGCCTCCAAGCGCCAGAACCAACGTGGTCAACCGCTCCCACGGATCGGCGCCATAAACCTGCCCTTTGACCACCGCGTCGCACTCCGCACACAGCTGCAACAAGCGATAAGCCTGCGCGCTCTTGCGCACGCGCCGCGCCGCGCGGGCAACGAGCGTGGTGCGACTGCTCCATACGCGTTGCGCAGCCATTGCACGTTCAAGACTCACGCCGTTTTCTACGCCGTTCAGAACACCACACAAAATGCGCACTTCGCGTACCAGTGCCCACAAAATCAATGTGCCGTCGACGCCTTCACTACGCAGGCCGTCCAGCACGCGTATGGCGCGCACGGTGTCGCCCAAAAGGGCGCTGTCGCCAAGTGCAAATACGTCAAAACGTGCGCTGTCAGCAACCGACTGCGCGACCGCCTGTCCGTCAACATCGCCTTCACCGCGTGCCAGTCGCAGTTTTTCGATTTCCTGATCGGCCGCCAGCAAATTGCCCTGCACCCGATCGCACAAAATCTGCACGGCATCCCCCACCGGGTTGAGCTTGCGCGCGCGCATGCGCTGCGTGACCCATGCTGGCAGGTGCGCGGTATCGACCGACCACACCTGAACAATGACCCCGGCCGCTTCAGCCGCCTTGACCCATTTGGTACTCAGCTGTGGCTTCGCCAGTTTGGGTGCAAAAATCAGCAGGCAGGTGTCGTCGGAGACATTGGCCGCAAAGTCGGCGATCGCATTGCCGCCTTTGGTGCCGGGCTTGCCGGTGGGCAGACGCAGCTCAACGATTTTACGACTGGCGAACAACGACATGTTGGCGCTGGAAGCACTCAGGGCGTCCCAATCGAAACCCGCGCCCGCAACGTATCGCTCACGCTCTTCGAAACCGCGCTCGCGCGCACTGGCACGAATCTGGTCAGCGGCCTCATCGACCAACAGCGGTTCATCACCGGCGATCAGGTAGACGCGTTTGAGCGTGGATGTCAGATGGCCGGCGAGCCGGTCGGCGTTGAGCTTCATAATGCACTGGTGTTGATCACAAACACGATGATACCGCCCCGGCTGCTCCGGCGCGAACACATGTTAAAAACGGCCTAAAACAGGCCGATTAGTGCGCGCAATGCGGTGATCGCAACCCAGACAGACAGCGCCAATGCCGCCAGTATTGCCAGCGCTATCGTGCCCAAAACGAGCCATGTCCAAACCCACGACTGGCGCTCGATGCGCTGTTCATCCCGCTCCCGCGCAAGCAGCAGCGCAACGTTGCGTTGGTTGGCCTTAAAGCCCATATCAAACAGGTCACCGACCAGCGGCACGGCGCCCACAATAAGCTCCAGCACGACATTGCCGATCATCCGGATCAAGGTTGCCAACGACGCGCCGAGCCGATAGCCGCTGTACAGGATGTAGGCCGCAATACCGCCGCCAATGACGTCACCGACGATGGGCACCAGACCGATGAGACTGTCGAGACCGATTCGCCGGTTAATCACCGGTACCGGAATGGAGTCGTCCATTAACCAGGCCAGTCGCTGCAACCGCCGGATACGCGGGTCAGGGTGCTGTGGCGCGGTCATGCACGCTTCCTGAACGTTGGCGTGCGCTGCGCATCGAGCAGGCGATGGTGCTGCAGCCAAGCCAGCGGCTCGCCCGCATCGCGCTCGAACCAGGCTTGTGCGCTACCCAAACGAAAGGTGTACCCCCACGCATCCATGTCCGCGCAAACACGCGCAATGTCGGTGCCATACACCTGGCAGCCAAGCAATATTTGCAGGTAACACACCGCGTTTTCCTCGTCGTAGCCGCCACCCGCATCCGTATCGAGCACGGCGCGACGTGCGCCGCTCATACACACGACGTGGCTGGTCTCATGCAGTACCGAGTGCGCGGGCGTATCGGCGCGGGCATACACCACAGCGCCGCGCAGACCCGCTTCACTTTCTCCCCAATAGGAGCCGGGAATATCCACGGCATCTGCGACGCGTTCAAGCTTGAGATCGTAACGCTGAAGCACTGAGCCTAATTGCGGCCAGACGGCGTCCGCGTGCACCATGTTCACGAGATATCGGGCGCCAGTGCGAGGCGTCGCAGTATGAGTGCGACCATGTCTCGGCGCAGCGCGTCGCTCAGCGTCCTGGATTCGCGGCGCTTGCCGAGCACGTCGTTCTTATCGAACGTGTAATCTCGTCGCAGCGTTAGCGTATCCGGGCCGTAGATACGCTGACCGTCCTGCACCAACTCGAAGGTCACGATGTGATAGAGCTCCAATTCCTCGGGCCCGCCCGTGGTCGCCAACGACAAAACGCGTTCACCGCTGTCATCGGTTACGATGCGCAAGGTTGATGTCGCGTCCTGCGTACTACCAACGACACTCGCCCCCGCAATTTTCATTTGGCGATCAATTTCGCGCACCAGCGGTGTACTGCGGTTACTCGCCTGCACATAGGTTTGCTTTAGCGCAGCGGGCATCGATTCTGCACCGCGCAGGGCAAAACCGCAGGCACTTAGCTGCGACAGGCACAACAGTCCCGCCAACAGCGTGACCAGAATCCGAGTGCGCGATTGTGTCCGGTTACAGAACAATGTTGACCAACCTGCCCGGTACGACAATCACTTTGCGAATGGGTTTATCTTCGACAAAGCGCTGCACGTTTACATCGGTCTTGGCCAGGGCTTCAACTTCATCCTTACTGGCAGCCGCTGGCACGCTCAAGCGCGCACGCAACTTGCCATTGACCTGCACGACTATTTCCAAGGTGTCTTCGACCAACGCCGCTTCGTCAACCTGCGGCCAGGTTGCATCAATGGCCAGGCCATCATGACCCAGCATCTCAAACAAGGACTGCGACAGATGCGGTGTCATCGGCTGCAACATACGCACGATGGCATCGAAAGTGCTGCCCAACTGCGCATGATCGTCCTGCGCCATGTCATTGCCCAGCTGGTCCTGCCATTTTAACGTGGCATTAGTCAGCTCGCGCATCGCCGCAATCGCCGTATTGAACATCATGCGTCGATCGTAATCGTCAGTCACCTTGGCAATCGTCTTGTGGGTCAAACGATAAAGCTCTGCGCGCGCAGACTTGTGCGTATCGCTTGAGCCCTGCTTGTTCGCTAACCGCGTAAAGCGATCAATGGCGCGCCACAGGCGCTTAACAAAACGATGGGAACCCTCAACGCCGGCGTCCGACCATTCCAAAGACTGTTCTGGCGGCGCATCCGACATCATGAACAGGCGCACGGTATCGGCACCGTAGCGCACAACCATGGGCTCGGGATCCACCGTATTCCCTTTATTCTTTGACATCTTGGCGCCGTCTTTGAGCACCATCCCCTGAGTCAGCAGGCGTTTGAACGGCTCGCTGACTTGCGACAGCCCCGCATCCCGCATCAACTTTTGATAAAAGCGTGCGTAGAGCAAATGCAAAATGGCGTGCTCAACACCACCGATGTATTGATCGACACTGAGCCAGTAGTCGGCGCGCTCATCGAGCATGGCCTCATGATTATCGCTGCAGGCAAAACGCGCAAAATACCAGGACGAATCCATAAACGTATCGAAGGTATCGGTTTCGCGCTCAGCGAGTTTGCCACACTTTGGACAATCGACATTCTTGAACGACGCCATGTTCTTGATCGGCGATCCCACGCCTTTAAACGCCACATCTTCAGGCAGCACCACCGGCAAGTCCTGCTCGGGCACCGCCACCGTGCCGCAGTCAGCGCAATTGATCATGGGTATAGGCGCGCCCCAATAGCGCTGTCGTGAAACGCCCCAATCGCGCAATCGATAGTTGATCTTGCGACGGCCCGTGCCGGCCTTCTCAAAACGCGCGGCCAGCGCGTCGAACGACTCGGTAAACGTCATACCGTCATAGTCGCCCGAGTTGATCAGGATGCCGTGTTCCAGATATGGGCCCTCCGTCATGTCGACGTCACTGCCATCGGTCGGGCGCACAACCTGCACGATGGGCAGCTCATATTTGGTCGCAAACTCAAAGTCACGCTGATCGTGCCCCGGCACGGCCATGACCGCGCCGGTGCCGTATTCCATCAACACAAAGTTGGCCGCCATGACGGGTACCTTGTCGCCGGTAACGGGATGCACGGCATTGATACCCAATGGCATACCACGCTTCTCGACCGTCTCCTGCGCCGCTTCGGCAGCCTGTACCTGATTGCACTCGTGCAAAAACGCCGCCAGTGCCGGGTTGTCCTGCGCCGCTGCCTGCGCAAGAGGATGCGCGGCCGCCACGGCCAGATAGGTCACCCCCATCAGCGTGTCGGGACGCGTCGTGTACACCGTTTGCGCCGGGTGACCCTCAATCTCGAATTCGATTTCCAGACCCTGCGAACGACCAATCCAGTTGCGCTGCATGGTGCGCACGGCTTCAGGCCACTCGGTCAGCGTGTCGAGATCGTCAAGCAACTCGTCGGCATAGTCGGTGATCCGCAAAAACCACTGCTTGAGTTCCTTGCGTTCGACGACTGTTTCGCAGCGCCAGCAACGGCCGTTTTCAACTTGCTCGTTCGCGAGCACGGTTTGATCAACCGGACACCAATTGACCGCCGCGGTTTTCTGATAGGCCAGGCCCTTTTCAAACAGCTTGGTAAACAACCACTGTTCCCAGCGGTAGTACTCGGGCCGGCAGGTGGTGACTTCACGTGACCAGTCGTAAGCAAAGCCAAAGCGCTTGAGCTGGTCGCTCATCTCCGCAATGTTACTGTAGGTCCAGGCGGCCGGCGGCACATTGTTTTTGATGGCCGCGTTTTCGGCCGGCATGCCGAAGGCGTCCCAGCCGCTCGGCTGCACCACGTTGAGCCCG
>CAYGSQ010000203.1:0-6463 GCA_964352435.1 uncultured Gammaproteobacteria bacterium
GTTTTCAACAGTGGCAGCGCGGATGATCCGGCGGGCAAGAAAGGCCTCGCCGCGCTGACCGCAGCCATGCTGGCGAATGCCGGCTCGCGGTCCAGGACAACGCAGGAAATCGAACAGGCCATGTATCCGATTGCTGCCGGATTTGGCGCGCAAGTCGACAAGGAAATGATCCGTCTGTCGGGCAGCGTGCATCGCGACAATCTGGACGTCTGGTACGGGTTAATCCGCGACCAGTTGTTGGACCCCGGGTTTCGTGACGACGACTTCAAGCGCCTGCAGCAGCAACACGTCAATGCCATCCGCACAGATCTGGTGGGCAACAATGACGAGGAGCTTGGCAAGGAAGTCCTCTACGCGGCGATCTACGGCCCTGAGCATCCCTATGGCACGTTCAACATCGGGCGGTCGGACGATATCGCGGCGCTAACACTGGATGACGTGCGCGCGTTCTATCGCCAGCATTTTACCGCCGCCAACGTCACGCTGGGGCTGGCCGGCGGCTATGACCCTGTTTTCGAGCAACGGGTTAAGAGCGACCTGGCACAGCTTGGGGCCAACGCACCAACCCGGACCGCCGTCGTCGCACCGCCCGCGTTCGAGGGCCGCGACGCGATTATCGTTGAGAAGGAAACGCCCGCCGTGGCCGTTTCATTCGGCTTTCCGATCGACGTAAAGCGCGGCGACCCGGACTGGGTGGCCCTGTGGTTGCTACGCTCATGGCTTGGCGAACACCGAAGCTCCAATAGCTATTTGTATGACCGCATCCGCGAAACGCGCGGCATGAACTACGGCGACTATGCGTATGTCGAGTATTTTCCGCGCGGCATGTTCCAGTTTCACCCGGACGCCAACCTCGCGCGCGAACAGCAGATCTTCCAGGTCTGGATTCGGCCACTGCGCACCAATAACGACGCCCATTTTGCAACGCGCGTGGCGCTCTACGAACTCGACAATCTGTTGCAGCGTGGCCTCGACCAGGAAGCGCTCGATGCGACCCGCAACTACCTGGACAAGTTTGTCAGCCTGCTGGTCAAAACCCAATCGCGGCAGCTGGGCTACGCGATCGACAGCGGCTACTACGACACGCGGCCGTTCACCGACTACGTCCGTGCCGGCCTGAAATCGCTCACGCTCGAGCAGGTTAATCGCGTTCTGCGCGAACACATTCAAACCGACAATCTGAAAATGATCTTCATTGCGAAAGATGCGGCGGACCTGCAAGAACGCCTGGCTAGCGACACGCCCTCACCCATCAAATACAACACGCCCAAGCCAGAGCTTGCCGCGGAAGATGCACTGATCTCGACGTATGAATTGGGTCTGGATCGGGCTCGTATTCAGGTCGTACCCGGCGAGCAGGTCTTCAAATAGGACACCGGGTATGCCGTCGCGGAATCACCGCGGCGGCGCCTAATCGACTTCGGCCGGGGTCTCGTCTTTTGCGGGTCTGGGCGGAATAAACCGCTTCGCCATCAATATGCCGATTTCAAACAGTAAGTACATGGGCACGGCCAGCAACGTCTGTGAAATAAAATCGGGCGGGGTCAGGAACATACCCAAAACGAAAGCACCCAGCAGCACGTAGGCACGCTGCTTCCTGAGTGTTTCGGGCGTAACAAAACCGCTCCAGACCAACAACATGATGGCGACCGGCACCTCGAATGCCACACCAAACGCTAAAAACAGCGCCATCATGAAGTCCAGATAGCTCCCCATGTCGGTCATCATTTCGACGCCCTCGGGAATCACCGCGGTGAAAAAGCCAAACATGATGGGGAAGACGACGAAGTACGCGAATGCGACACCGCCGTAAAACAAAAGCGTGCTCGACATCAGTAGCGGCACAACCAGCCGCTTCTCTTTCTTGTACAGGCCCGGCGCGACGAAAGCCCAGGTCTGATAAAGCGTAATAGGGATAGTGAAAAAAACGGCGGCGAACAACGCCAGCTTGAACGGCGTCAGAAAAGGCGCGGCCACCTGCGTGGCAATCATGCTGGTACCGGCGGGTAACTGATCGATCAGCGGCTGCGCCGCGATCGAGAACAGGCGATTGGCAAACGGCGTCATCGCCGCAAACACGATCAGGATCGACACCACGATACGCATCAAGCGCGTGCGCAGTTCGATGAGATGGGCAATGAGAGTTTGTGGTTCGCCGCCGTCGTCGGGCTGCGCCGAGACTTCAGCCACTGGCGGTATCTGCACGTGAGGGTGGCTCGTCGTCCACGTCGCCGTGGTCTGTATGATCGTCGGCCGTCAGCAGCGCATCGTCCTGCTCGTCTTCGCTGTCGTCCACGTCCTGTGGGTGTACGGGCGGTGTCCCGTAACTGGGGTGCGGCGTCACATTAGAGACGGCTTCTTTGCGGCCGTCGATTTCCATGTCTTTCATATCGAGTTCGCGCTCGAGCTCGTACTGCATTGAGCGCGCCATTTGCCGGGCACGCCCCAACCAGCGGCCCACAGTGCGGGCCACTTTTGGCAAACGTTCCGGACCCAGCACTAATAGTGCGAGCACGAAAATGAGCACGAGTTCGGAAAAGCCGACGTCAAACAAGTGGACTACCTGACAGGATTAGCGCGAATGAAAAACAGAATTCAGGACGTCTTCTGCGCGTCAGCGGCGCTTTTGGCCGCCGTCGTGTCTGCCTCGTCGTGGGTCAGAACGGGCGCCTCGTCTTTCGTCTCTTCGTCATTCATTGCTTTCTTGAAACCGCG
This sequence comes from uncultured Gammaproteobacteria bacterium, assembly GCA_964352435.1. Classification (GTDB taxonomy): domain Bacteria; phylum Pseudomonadota; class Gammaproteobacteria; order Steroidobacterales; family JBCCMA01; genus JBCCMA01. The sequence goes on from CAYGSQ010000203.1 coordinate 2,716, forward strand.
AACCGCGCCACCGACGTCACCGCCGAGCGAACGCAATTTCTTGGTCCCAAAAATTAGTGCCACGATCACCAGCACAATTAAGAGCTGTACCGGACTGATGTTGCCAAGACCCATGGTGATTCTCCAAAAATGGATTGAGCGTCAGTCGCTGATTATAACAGCGACACGTATGACACTACGTCGTGCGTTCACGTTTTTTATGGCTGAACCTGTAGCCAGAATGTAACAGGGCCGTCATTCGTCAGCGTTACGGCCATATCCGCGCCGTAAAGGCCCGTTTGGACGTTTTCGACCCGTTCACCCGCTTTTTTGACAAAATAGTCGTACAGCCGTTCCGCATCATCGGGCGCGGCGGCGGTGGAAAAGCCCGGACGCGTCCCCTTGCGGGTGTCCGCCGCAAGCGTAAATTGGCTAATAACGAGTAATTCTCCGGCCACATCGAGCAGCGAGCGGTTCATCCGATCTTGTGCATCGCAAAAAATTCGGTAGGTCAGGAGACGCTCCAACAGCCGATCTGCCTGGGCCGGGCCATCGCCCCGCTCCACGCCCAAAAGCGCCACAATGCCACTGCCTATGCGGCCAACGGTCTCATTGGCCACGTCTACATGGCCATTCTTCACACGCTGGATCAACGAAATCAACGATTTAACCTCTATCTGACGTAGGATTTATCCTACACGCTTCATGGCATTAGCCCGATGCGCGCAGCTCGGGCTTAGATGCATACTAACTACGAAGGCTGTTCATGGACTTGGAATTGAGATGTATGCATTGATGCAGCTCCGCTGCAGGACGATGCAAGGACGCGCGGTCTCAAGTCAAGTTACTCAATCACCTTTAGCCAGGATGGCATTGGGCCCCAATCGCAAGGTTGGGGCTTTTTTTATGCTAATAATGCGCTCTTTATTGCAGCGTGAGTCAGACGACGAATGAAACGCCGAGATTTTGTTACCGCCGCTGGCGCGGGCACGGTTGGGCTTGCACTGGGCGCCTGCGACCCGGCCACCGCCGTGGACCCAAAAACAGACTGTGCACCACAGAAGACGCGCGAGTGGAAAATGGTCACGACCTGGCCCAATAATTTTCCGGGACTTGGCACGGGCGCAACATATTTGGCCGAAACCATTACCGCGATGACCGGCGGGCGAATTAGCGTAACCGTTTACGGCGCCGGCGAGCTCGTCCCACCCTTCGAAGTCTTCGACGCGGTTGCCAACGGCACCGCGCAAATCGGTCATGCTGGCGCCTACTACTGGAAAGGCAAAGCCCCCGCGACACAGTTATTCGGCGCCGTGCCGTTTGGCATGAACGCTACCGAAATGACGGGCTGGCTCTACTACGGCGGCGGCATGGACCTGTGGCGCGGCGTCTACGAACGTTTTGGCCTGGTGCCCGCACTTGCCGGCCACACCGGCGTACAAATGGGCGGCTGGTTCAACAAGGAGATCAATTCACCCGACGATCTGCGCGGTCTCAAGATGCGCATTCCGGGACTTGGCGGCGAAGTGTTTCGCCGCGCAGGCGGCGTGCCGGTCAATCGCCCCGGGGGCGAGCTGTTCAATGCGCTGAAAACCGGCGACATTGACGCCACCGAATGGGTCGGTCCCAGCAATGATCTGGCGTGGGGACTGCACAAGGCCGCCAGGTACTACTACTATCCGGGCTGGCATGAGCCGAACGCGGCCCTTGAGGCGATGTTCAACAAGGACGAGTACGACGCCTTACCGGCTGACTTGAAAAGCTGCGTGATGACCGCTTGCGCTGCCGCTGCGGCCCACATGCACGCGCAATACACGCAGGCAAATCCGCGCGCGCTGCGTGCCCTGATCGATGAGCACAAGGTTGATGTGCGCCCCTTCCCCGATGCGGTACTCGCACGTCTCAAGTCGCTGACCGATGACGTGCTGAATGAGCTGGCCGCGCAGGACGAGGAGTTCGCCACGGTACTGGCGTCGTATCAGGCGTTTTCGAAAAACGCGCGCGAATGGCACGACATCTCTGAACGCGCCTATTACGAAAAACGTTAGTGACACCGGTAACCGCACAGGCCGACTCGCCTGCTGAACTTGACGCGTTCGAGGCCGCCGTTGGCGACGCGACCCGTGCGCTACGTCAGCATATTGAACGCAACAGTCGCGGCGATGCGGCGGCGACCGGGTATGCACCGTTGGGCGAGGTGTTCAAGCAACTCGAGGTCGCCAAATGGCTGCCACACGGTGGCATGGATCGCTCAAGCTTCAACGAATTTTTGACGCGCTACCTCAAGCACTCGGTGCGTTTGCATCATCCCCGGTACATCGCGCATCAGGTCGGTATCCCGGATTACCCTGGCGCGCTAGCGGCCCTGATCAATGGCGTCGTCAACAACCCGATGGCCATCTATGAAATGGGACCGTCCGCCGCGACGCTGGAATTCGCTGTCATCAACTGGATGCTGGAGAAAATCGGCTGGCCCATCCAGCCCATGACCGGCGCCGCTGACGGCACCACGCACGGTGCCGGCGTGCTAACCCACGGCGGCTCGCTGGCCAACCTAACCGCATTGCTCGCCGCGCGTGCACGCGTCGCACCGGAGGCGTGGGATAACGGCACACCGCACGACCTGGCGGTGTTGGCGCCCGCAAACTGTCACTATTCTGTGGCGCGTGCGATTTCCATTCTGGGACTGGGTGCCAACGCCCTCTACCCGTTGGCGGTCACACCGACGGGTGTGGTCATCCCCGAGAAGATGGAAGACGCGTTGCAACGCGTGAAGCTCGATGGCCGCCGCGTCATGGCGGTGATCGGCAACGCCTGCTCGACGGCGACCGGCTTGCACGATCCGTTAGTCGAGATGGGCGAATTTTGCCAGACACACAAGCTTTGGTTTCACGTCGACGCTTGCCACGGTGCGACGGCGCTTTTGAGTCGTAACGCGCGGCATTATCTTGACGGCATCGAGCTTGGCGACTCGGTGGTGTGGGACGCCCACAAAATGATGCAAGTACCGGTGCTGTGCGCCGCCCTGTTGCTCAAGGATGCCGGCGATTTCGATCGGGCCTTTCATCAGGACGCGAGCTATCTTGCGTTTGGTCACGATCGAGATGCCTACGATTCTTTGCCGCGCGCGGTGGAATGCACCAAAGCAAGCCTGGGTCTGAAAATATTTTTGAATCTGGCATTTCGCGGCGAGCAAGCGCTCGGCGACTATGTGGATGACCGTTATGCGATGGCGGCCAAGGCGTATGACATTATCGCCGCGCGGCCCGGCTTTTCCTGTCCGTATGAGCCTGAAAGCAACATTCTGTGCTTTCGCTATGGCGATGATGATGAACTGCAGGTGAAAATCCGCGATGAGTTGGTTCGACAACGTACGTTTCACCTGACATCCGCAAGCGTGCATGGGAAAACCTACTTGAGAATAACGGTGATGAACAAGCACACGGATGCGACGACAATTGAGGTGATGCTTGATGCGATCGCACTGATGGCAAAAGAACTGACACTAACGTAGTGCGCCGAAACTAGCCTGCATCAAGATAGTCGGGCAACCAGGTCGCCAGTTCGGGCCAGATCGCCAGCAACAACAGCATCAGTAACTGAAGCCCAACAAAAGGAATGACGCCGCGATAGATCGCGCTAGTCGGCACGGACTCGGGCGCGACACCACGCAAGTAAAACAAGGCGAAACCAAACGGCGGCGTCAAAAACGACGTTTGCAAATTGATGGCGATCATCACACCCAGCCAAACCGGATCAACACCAAGCG
>CAYGSQ010000204.1:0-5006 GCA_964352435.1 uncultured Gammaproteobacteria bacterium
CCAAAGGCCTGCCAAAGGCGGCGCCCGCCGCTGAAGTGATGTGTTCGCCATCACTCACAACATGTTAAAAACAGTCTCTTTTCATGTACACTCAGATAAAACCCCGAGGCACTGACGGCTTGCGTTTCGTGTACTGAACTCGGGTCACAGACTTCCTGCGCGTGGCGTAATACGCTGGCGTGTGCGGGGCTCGAATTGAGCGACGTTTTTTTGGATTTAACATGAATCGGACCTGGGTAGCTGTGGCGGCATCTGTCGTCACAATTGGGGTATTGCTTGCGCTGATTTATTCGTCGCGGCCGCTGGGCAACGATGTCTATCAGCAGCACTACACCCGCCTCAATGCAATTGATACCAGCGTGGCGACGTATGCGAGCCTCGTCGAACAGTTGCGGCTTGCGCGACGTGAAGGCTCAGGTGCCACCAGCTCCGTTAGTATTCTGCGTTCGCGCCTCGATCAAAATGCTCAGCAGGTCGCCTCCTCGGCGCGCGACGTGTTGGGTCCAACTCCGGTTTATAATCGTTACGTCACTACGCTCTCCGGCGTCGTGGAAAGTGCGAGTGAGGCGGAGACGCGTTTAGGTGAACATCAACGTGCGTTGAGCGTGGTGCGCGAAGACGGGCCATCCGTTGTGCAGCGACTGCGTGACACCGAAGACGGTCCCGATCCGCAGCGCTTCTATGCGCTCATGCTCAAAGTGCTCGAGTACGGCCGCACTGCTGGCGGCGACCCACGCAACATTGCCGATCAGATTGATCAGACGACGTTCCTGGACGGTTCACTTCCGACCTGGTTACTCGATATGACCACGGCGATGTCGACCATCATTACGGCACGTGGCCCTCTTGACGATGCGGTGAGCGCCGTCGAGCAAAGCGGTTTTTCCGAGGCGGCCAATGCACTGGCGTCCGAATTTCGAGTGCGTCACGATCAACTGGTAACCAAGCGCAATAACTTTTCCGTGCTGGTCAGCCTGTGTAGCCTTGTGCTGTTCGGTGGCCTGGGCTTGTTTGGCTGGCGCCTAAACCAGAGTAACCGTGAAATCCAGGACGTGAACGAGCAGTTGGCTCAGTCAAATGTCATTTTGGAACAACGAGTTGAACAGCGCACGTCCGACGTGCAAAAAGCCTATACGGACCTGCAGCAGTCGCAGGTGCAGCTGGTGCAAGCCGAGAAAATGTCGTCGTTGGGTCAGCTGGTTGCGGGCATCAGTCACGAGATCAATACGCCGCTGCGCTCTCTCCAAACCACCGCGTCCACCACCAAGGACCCGCTGGGCCGGAGCGAACAAGTTGTCGAGCTGTGTCACCACCGGCTGTTGCCGACGCGCCGTTCCAACGAGACCGCAGACGAGGCGCGTCGTCGTTTCGTGGATGGTTTGAAACAGCTTCAGCACGCGCTCGTCGATGGCGAAATTCGCGATGAGCTCAAAGAGGTAATGTTGCTCACCGAAGACAATCTGGAAGGGCTGGAAGAACTAACCCAGCTCGCACAGGGCTTGAAAGACTTCAGCCGATTGGATCGTGCGCCCATCGATACCTTCAACATCAACAACGGCGTCGAGCGTACGTTGATTATCGCCAAAAACATGCTCAAGACTCGCGTGCAGGTCAACACCGAGTTTGGTGAAGTGCCGGCGATTACGTGTGCACCATCGCAAATAAATCAGGTGCTGCTCAATCTCATCACGAACGCCTCACAGGCGATCGAAAGCACGGGTGTCATCGATATCCGTACGTTTGTTGAGGATGAATTCGTCGTTGCTCAAATCGAGGACAACGGCGCCGGCATCGATCCCGAGATCATGCAAAAAATTCGCGATCCATTTTTTACGACCAAGGAAGTGGGATCGGGTACCGGTCTCGGGCTCTCTATTGTTGAGGAGATCCTGACGAAACACGGTGGCAAACTGGATATCAAATCCGAGGTGGGCAAAGGCTCCATCTTTAGTGTGTATCTGCCAATAAGCCGGGCGCCGGAAGCGCTCGAAGAAGCATTTGGTGTCGTGGACAATGCAATGGAAAGCGCCCCCACTGAGACCCCCGTTGAGCCCGTCGCGATGACGGCCCAGCGTGAGCAACTGGCCTATGCGCCAGACTGATCGGAGCGCCTAACGTGAGTGCACAAGTCGCCCATCCAGGCAAACCCCGCCTGCTGTTTGTCGACGACGAAAAGCGCGTGCTGAACAGTATGCGCGCAATGTTCCGCCGTGATTACGAGCTGTTTTTGACGACGCGTGGTGATGAGGCGCTCAAGATAATTGCGCAGCAGCCCATCGACGTGTTGGTCGCCGACCAGCGTATGCCGCTGATGACCGGGGTCGAGGTTTTGACCGCGGCCAAGAAATGTTCGCCCGGCACCGTCCGCATATTGCTGACCGGCTATTCGGACCTCGATGCCATTGAAGGCGCGATGAACGAAGGCGAGGTGTTCCGCTTTCTGAACAAACCCTGTGCCGCATCCGAGTTGCGCGGCACCATACTTGAGGCCGCACGCATTGCACGCGATACGGCCAGTGATGCTGTACATGCTGCGACTGACAATGATGCGGGTGTCGGCGACGAAGATTTTGCGGCTTTGTCTTCAAAAGCAGAAGCACCCGTCGTCGTGCGTAGCGTACCGGCACCGGCACCGGCACCGGCACCGGCACCGCCGACGTCCATCACCGAGCGTGCGCTGAAGCGTAAGCACGGCGAAAGCAAAATGCGTATCGCGACGGCGTCGTCACCGGCGTCGCGTTCGCCAGAACCCGAGCGTCCGGCGAGCACGGCACAGGCCCCCGCGAAACCGCAGCGACCACCGGCACCACGCAGGGCCGTACCAAAGCCGACCGCCAAGCCGGAGCATGCGCAGACAGCGAAGGCACCGCAGCCTGAAGCCCAGGGTGTTGACGTCGATGAGACGGACACAATGGAAATCGTCATGGCCGGCGACACGGTCACGGTGGTGGATCATTCGACCACCGTCGGTCAGACGAAGGCGCAGCCGGAAGTGCAGGCGCCTGTGCTGCAGCCAGCCAACCGTATTCACTGTGTTGGCCGTGGCAAATACAATATTTCGGTAATGGTGTTTTCGCCGGATGACCATTTTGCACGGTCGATTGGACGCGCGCTGGACAACACCTTTTACACTTTCCATGCCACCAACGCTGTGCGCCTGATTGAAGGTATCAGCAACATTGCGCCGGCCGTGTTGATCACAGACGTCACGACCGACCCTGACGTCATCAAAAACCTGACCAGCATGCTCAAGAAGAAAATTCCTGCGCTGGTGACGATGGTCGCGGGCAAACATCGTGACGCGGAGGTCATGATCAGTTTGATTAACCACGGCCAGGTGTTCCGCTTCATCGACAAGCCCTTGAGTTCGGCCGGCTGCCACAAGCACGTGCGCGAGGCGCTCAAACGGCACATCCAGTTACGCAAGAATCCCGAACTCGCTAAACGCTATAGCGTACGCAGTGATGACCATGAGGCGGGTTCTGGATGGGGCGAGCGTATTTTGAGTGGTCTGAATCGTGTCCGCCGATTGTGGGGCCATGACAGTTAGCGCGTGCCGCGGCGGCGTTTGTGCGCGACTAAGATCGATGCGCTGAAATGGAACAGAGCAAAGACTCCTCCACGTTACTTCTTTACGTAATTCTTGCCATGCTCGTCGTCGTTGCCGGTGGCTGGCTGTTTTTGAATTCGCGTTCGCTGCCCGTGACACCACCTCCGGCGATCACCGTAGCGCCGGCGCCTGTGGCGTTGGAAGTGCCTGATGAGGTCGACCCGCGTTTTGATTTGCAGCAAAACCTCGACATGGGTCAGATGGCATTGAGCTCCGGCCAATTGGTCGAGCCGCCCGACGGGTCTGCATTGTATTTTTTCCTCAGTGCCCTTGAACAGGATGCTGGCAATACCAGCGCGCGCGCCGGGTTGCGCGACATCGCAAGCACCATTGCGCAACAGGCGACAGAACAACTTGCCGGTGAAGACTTCCTTGCCCTGGACGGGTCATTGCGTGTGCTTGGCAGGATCGACGCAGCCGATCCCAATCTGCTGGCATTGCGCGAGCAGATCGACATTGTCGTCGCCGAAAAGCAGGCCGCCGTCGAAGGCGCCATCCGGCGCGGACAGTGGGTGCCGGCTGAGGCTCTGCTGAACCAGCTTTTGACGGTTCCGGGAACTGATGAGGCGGCGCTCACGCTACAGATCGAAGAATTGGCCGCGGCTAAGCTGCGTGCCGAAGAACTGGCGGCGACCGTGGCGGCCCAAAGTGCGGCGCAGGCGGCGGCCGCGGCCGCGGTGGCAGCGGCCCAAGGCACTGAGGGCAGCGTGATCGACGTTGCCGATGACGATGATGCCGTGGTCGAGGACGGTAACGACTTCAGTGCCAACCTTGGGGCGCAAGCACGAGCGAGTCTGCAGGCCGGTCGCCTGATTGCGCCGGCGGACAACAACGCGTTGAGTTACTTGCGCGAGTTACAGCGAGTGGCGCCGGACGACCCGGCGCTGACGGCAGGCTATGACGAACTCATCGCGGCGCTGGTGCGTCGTGCGCGCACGCAAAGCGCTGCGGGCCAGTATGGACAGGCCGAGCGTTCGCTTGACGCGGCCGGTGCCATTGGCCGCGGTACGGCCCAAGTTGTTGCGGCTCGCGAGCAAGTGCTCGACGCGCGCATCGCGGCCGAGTCAGTGCGTGTGTTGCCAGTTGGCGAATTGGTCAATACAAGAGTCGTCAGGCCACGCTATCCTGCGCGGGCTTTGCGCAACGAAGCCGAAGGCTATGTGTTGCTGAATTTTACGGTACTGCGCGACGGTACAACCAGCGACATCGAAACGGTTGAAGTGTCCGAACGCTATGGCGAGCAGTTTGAACGTGCGGCCCGAGTAGCCGTTGGGCAATGGGAATTCGAGCCGCGTCAGTTTTTAGGTGAGATTATCGAACAGCGGGTAGAAGCTCGCGTGTCGTTCGAAATCGACCCCTAGTCCGCACCCGGCTGATAGCGCGCCGTCACAAATAC
>CAYGSQ010000204.1:5016-6435 GCA_964352435.1 uncultured Gammaproteobacteria bacterium
CAAATACAGTGCGCGGCTGGCCCGGGAAGTAACGGTAGTTCCCAAACGCGAAATCGGCGCGCTCAGCGAATGCTCGATCCATCAGATTGCGGATTTTTATGCCAAGCGTCAGCTTGCCAATCTGCGTCTCGACAACGCCGTGCAACAAGTCGTGGCCACCGTAGCGATGCGCATTGGCGGCGTCCAGAAAGTACCCGCCCATGTGCTCCCACTCAAGGGTTGCCTGCGCGCGTGGGCCCGGTCGGTAAGTGAGCGCCGCGTTAGCCAGGGCGCGGGGGGCCGTATCGACATCGTCGCCGCGGCGAATCGGTTCACTGCCCGCAGCAGTGCGCTCAAAGCGATAGCGATGGCGGGCGAGCGAGGCGCTACCGGCCAATGAAAAGTGCCGGCCAAGCTCAATGGCGCCGTCCACTTCCAGTCCGTAATGCAGCGTTTTGCCGCCACTGACATTGAAGCCGTCTGCGTCGCGCAGTATCTGGTCCCGCTTGATCGCGCCATACGCAACCACGCTGAGTCGGCGCGCCGTACCGTCCGTGCGCCATCCAAGCTCGAGTGAATCGAGCGTTTCCGCATCCAGGTCAGCGATCGACTGACCGCTTTGCAGGCGATATAGCTCGGTTACTTGCGGCGCACGAAAACCACGTTTTAGCGCGACAAACGTGCGCTGTGTGTCGCTCAATAAATAGGACCACTGCAGTTTTGGCGCGACGTTCGTAAACTGATCGCGGCGATTGTCGGGTCGGGTGTACAGGCACCCGCCGAAACCGCAGGGGTTGCCCTGCGCGTCATTGTTGCCGGCGGGCAGCGCGGTGCGATAGTCATAGTCCGTGTGCTCGACGCGCACCCCCAGTCGCAGTGCGCTGCGCGAGCCAAGGTCTACGATACGTTCGGCAAACGCGGCGATGTTCATGGCGCGCACGTTAAAGTCGTACTGCGGGCCAACCGGGCGCGTGGCGATCAGAAAGGCTGAAGGAATACTAACGGGCGCTGCCTGATCCTGGCTCAGGTCGATATCTGCCCACTCTATGTCAGCGCCCACGTCCCACAAGCCATGGGTGCCATCCAGCGCGCGTTGCCACTGCATGCCGATGCTGGATTGGCCGTTGTTTTCGGTGGGCTCGCCCGGCAGAAAGTGCTGTAGAAACTCCATTCGCGAGCGTCGAAAATAGGGCCTGAACGTACCGGCACGTGGCGTTCGAATATCAAAGCTCAGACGCTGGGCCTGTGCGTCACGATAGGCCTGCGGCCGGTCGTTGGCGCGCGCGACGGCAGGGTCGGCAAATGCATCGCGTCCGACGATAAAGCTGGCCGTTTCCTGATTGAGCAACGTGGCAGCAAAGTGGGCATCGATGTGCACGTCGCCGCGGCGCGTCGCTGCATCAAGGTTGAGTTTGCTCAGGCCGTAGCCCGAGTCTGCAC
>CAYGSQ010000205.1:0-6369 GCA_964352435.1 uncultured Gammaproteobacteria bacterium
CCTGCGTGTTGAAGTCCGCGGCGGTGAAGTCGAGGGTCTGGCCAGCGGCGCGGTTTAGCGTATCGGCGCTGATCGTGATGCCGTTGGTTGGGTCGGCGTCTGAGTCAAGACTTTGCAGGAAGACCAGCATGTGAAGGGCTGCCGGATCATTGGGATCGGCGCTGCGGGTCAATTCAACCGGCGTAACGATAGGGGCACCGGCAACGGTGCCGAGCAAGATGTCGCCGATGGAGAAGGTGACGCTATCCCCGTCGATATATTCGAATTCACCCTGAGCGTTGGTGGTGCCGCCCGAACCGGCGGACGTCAGGTAGTCCACGCCGCTCACCGGGGCATCGACCAGCACGCCAATCAGCGGCGGCTGCGGTGTGCCCGGGATGCGCTCGGGCCCATCACCTTCGCCAAAACAGCCGGCGAGACCCAAAAAGGCCACGACGGTAGTAAAAATGCGCAGAGGGCGGTTGGCTGATAAAGACATAGTGCAGGTCTCGGTTATAAGTCGGTTATTATTGGCGTCAATTTTATGACGGTTTAGCAACAATTGACAACGCTGTCAATTGTGCGGACGATAGGCGGCCTATTTGGGGGCTGCTGCGGGTTCGGAACAATAAAATGAACGATACAATCCGCTACGAAACGGCGCCCGAAGACCGAATACCGCTGAAACATAAGACAATTTATGGTCTTGGAGCATTGGTCAATAATCTGTTGGCTGATGGCATTGGCAGAATGATAATCGTTCTCAATCTCGGTTTGGGGATGAATCCTGCGCTTGTCGGCGCGCTGGCTGCATTGCCGCGATTCGTCGATGCACTGACCGATCCCCTCATGGGTTATATCTCCGACCATACCCGTACTCGCTGGGGTCGGCGACGCCCCTATATATTCTTTGGCGCAATTGCTGCCGGCATTTTCTATGCGTTGCTGTGGCAGCTGCCGCGCGGACAAACCGAGACATTCTACTACTGGTTCTTCCTGATTGGGTCACTCGTGTTTTTTCTGGGCTACACGATGTATGCGACGCCGTGGGTGGCGTTGGGCTACGAAATGACGCCGGACTACAAAGAACGCACGCGCTTGATGGGCACGCAGAATTTTATCGGCCAACTCGCCTATGTTATTGCGCCCTGGTTTCTGTGGTTCATGCAAAACGAGGGCTTTTTCGACGACATGATCGATGGGGCGGCCGCGCTGGGCATCATCATCGGTTTGTTCACCATTACGGTCGGCGTATTGCCCGCCTTGTTCCTGCGCGAACGTTTTGTGGCCACAGAACCGACGGCCGCAGCGCTGGCCGTGAGCTACCAGTCCGACAGCAAGTCGACCCTGTGGCGCAATGTCGCACAGTTCTTTCACGGCTTCATCACAACGCTCAAGTTCACACCATTTCTCAAGCTGTGCGTCGCGACGTTCCTGATTTTCAACGGCTTCATTATGATCGCGTCATTCCAGTCCTACGTGATTATTTATTATGTGTTCGGTGGTGACACGGCGGCGGGTGCCAAGTACGTCGGACTGGTGGGTACGTTGAGTGCGGTGTCCACGTTTGTCGTGATCCCCATTGTCACGATGATCGGTACGCGCATCGGCAAACGCAAAGCGCTGAGTATTGCGATCGGTGTGTCAATTGTGGGCTACGCGCTCAAGTGGGTCTGTTACAACCCGGATATGCCGTGGCTTGTATTGTTGCCCGCGCCACTGCTCGCCTTCGGTCTTGGGGGGCTGTTCACGATTATGCCGTCAATGGTGGCCGATGTGGTCGATCTCGACGAGCTCACCACACATGAACGACGTGAGGGCATGTTTGGCTCTATTTTCTGGTGGGTCGTCAAGCTTGGCAGTGCGGTTGCACTATTTGCGGGCGGCTTGTTGCTGAATGCGACAGGCTTTGACGTTGCGCTTGAGGGCGCACAAACGGCGCACACATTGTTCATGCTGCGACTGTATGATGTCGTGCTGCCGATTGGCGCGTACATCATCGCGATCCTGGCGATCATGAGCTTTTCGGTCAACGAAGCTCGTGCGAATGAAATTCGCGAGGAGCTTGAAGCGCGTCGCGGCAAACTTGACGATCCGACGGGGGCACCGGCATGAGTGCGCGTGCCCTCCCATTACAACCAATTCAGGTGCTTGAAAAAATGTCTGTGTCCGGTGATTTTATGACGCTGGATGGCGAACGCTACTACGCCATTCGCAATGTAGACCAAATGGCGCCGTTCTTTATTTCGGTGGTGTCCGATAGTGATCATTGGCTGTTTGTCGCGTCAAACGGCGGAGTAACGGCCGGGCGTGTGTCGCCTGAGACCGCGCTGTTTTCCTACGTGACGGTCGATCGTATTTATGACAGTGCACGGCATACCGGTTGTAAGACCCTGGTCAGAGTGTCGACACCTGCAGGACCAAGACTTTGGGAGCCGTTCAATACCGAGCACGATGGTATCTACCAGGTGCAGCGCAATCTCTACAAAAATACGCTGGGCGACAAGCTCCTGTTCGAGGAGATCAACGACGATCTGCAACTGACGTTTCGCTATCAGTGGTCGACCAGCGATGCCTTCGGTTTCGTGCGCACGTCGCAACTTGAAAACATGTCGGCTTCCCCGCAGTCGCTGGAATTGATTGACGGTCTGATCGACGTACTGCCAGCGGGCACGCCGCGTGCTACGCAAGCCGCCGGCAGTAATCTCGTCGACGCCTACAAATGGAACGAACTCGATGCCGCGTCCGGGCTGGCGCTATTTACCCTGTTTTCCGGTATCTCGGACCGCGCGCAGCCGTGTGAGTCACTGCGTGCGACCACTATTTTCTCAACCGGCCTGGACAACGCGACGCGCATGCTGGACATGAGCCAGTTCGACGCGTTTCGTCGTGGTGAGGCGCTACAGACACAGACGCACAGTCGCGGTGTACGCGGTAATTATTTGCTGAGCGCGCCGGTGGCGCTGGCCGCCAATGCATCAACGCACTGGCAAATTGTGGCCGAGGTGGAACAAACACAGAAAGAGGCTGCTGCGTTACGTGTGCAGCTGCGTGATGCAGACAAGCTCGTGGCGTCAATCGACACGTCCGTTGCGGCAGGCAGCGACGAGCTCGCACGCATCATGGCGGCCAGTGACGGTTTTCAGTCCACCGCTGAAGAAAACGTATCCATTCATCACTATGCCAATGTGTTGTTCAATGTGATGCGTGGCGGCATTTTCGATGATCATTATCGCGTGCACGGTGCCGATTTCCGTAAACACGTTCAGATGTTCAATCACGACCTCGCGACGCATCATCGGGCCCTGCTTGATGCGTTACCTGAGGTCATGACCACCGCTCAACTGCGTGCGGCGATTGAGGCGGCCGGTGACGATCAGCTGACCCGTCTTGAGCTGGAATTTTTGCCAATCCGTTTTGGGCGCCGCCACGGTGATCCCAGTCGGCCGTGGAACCAGTTTGCCATTCGCGTCAACGACGCGCAGGGCAAGCGGCTGCTGTCATACCAGGGTAACTGGCGCGACATTTTCCAGAATTGGGAAGCGCTGCTCCTAAGCTATCCTGAGTTTATCGACGGCGTTATCGCAAAATTTGTCAATGCGTCTACGGTCGATGGCTATAACCCGTATCGCATAACCAGCGAGGGCATCGACTGGGAAGTCGAGGAGCCGGAAGACCCTTGGAGCTACATTGGCTACTGGGGTGATCATCAAATTATCTATTTGCAAAAGCTGCTCGAACTGTCGTGCAACTTTCATCCGCAGCACTTGCGCCAGTTCCTGCGGCGTAAAACATTTTGCTACGCCAATGTACCGTATCGCATCAAAAACTTTGACGCGTTGGTGGCCGATGCGAAGAGCACGGTGCTTTACGATGAGGCTTTGGCGAAGAAAATCGAATCTCGTGTTGAGCTACGCGGCGCCGATGGCAAATTGGTGCTGGATCAAGACGGTCAGGTCTACCAGGTCAATTTGTTCGAGAAGTTACTGGTGCCATTGTTAAGCAAGCTCAGCAATCTGGTGTTGGATGGCGGCATCTGGCTCAATACGCAGCGCCCCGAATGGAATGACGCCAACAACGCGCTTGTGGGGCAGGGCCTGTCTATGGTCACGCTGTACTATATGCGTCGCTACATCACCTTATTACAGCGATTGCTGCAGCACGAAGATGCGCCGATCGAAATTTCGCAGGAAGTCAGTGAGTGGCTCGTCCGTACGGGGCTCGCGCTCCACGCTGCTCGCGCCATGCTCGAGGCGGGGCCGGTTGACGCACAGCGGCGTTTTGAGCTTCTGACGCAGCTTGGTGAAGCAGCCAGCGACTACCGCACGGCTGTCTACGCGCGTGAGGGTTTTGCTGGCGTCACCGCGCAGTCCATCGAGCCGGTTAACGCGCTGCTGCGCGACGCCGCAGTGGCGATCGATCACAGCATTGCCAGCAATCGTCGTGACGACGGTTTGTACCACGCTTACAACTTGCTTGAGTTTACGGGCAAGCAGGCGCAGGTAGACACTCTTTACCCAATGCTTGAGGGGCAAGTGGCGGCGCTAAGTTCCGGGGCAATCGAGCCACAAGAGGCCGTGTCCATGCTGGACGCATTGTTCGCCAGTGACCTTTATCGGGCTGACCAACATACGTTCATGTTGTATCCCGATCGCGCACTGCCGTCGTTTTTCGAGAAGAACGTTGTGCCGGCCGACGATGCGACAGCTATTGCGCTGGTGGCAAAGATGCAGGCCGCCAATGATCAGCGAATCATGCAGCTTGATGTGAACGGTACCTGGCGTTTCGCGCCGGGGCTGATTAACGTCGACGCTCTCGATGCCCAGCTCCACGCATTGACAGATGAGTACCCGGAGGCCGTTGCGGCCGCGCGTGAACCATTGCGTGACTTGTACGAACGCGTGTTCAATCACAAGGCGTTTACAGGGCGTTCAGGCGGCATGTTCGGGTTCGAAGGTCTGGGCAGTATTTACTGGCACATGGTTTCCAAATTACTGCTCGCCGTGCAGGAAAGCTATTTCGCGGCGCGCGAGCAAGGGGCAGCCCCGGCGATTTGCGCTCAGCTTGCCGCGCACTACTACAACGTGCGCGAGGGCATTGGCTTTAACAAATCGCCAGCTGAGTATGGGGCGTTTCCAACCGATCCCTACTCGCACACGCCCAAACATGCAGGCGCTCAGCAGCCGGGCATGACCGGACAGGTCAAGGAAGAAGTCATCACCCGTTTTGCCGAGTTGGGTTTGCGTATGGTCGACGGGGATTTGCACATCGATCCGTCCTTGTTGCGACGCTGCGAATTCGGCGCTGCTGCAAACGTGCTGCGCTATCTCGATATTGCCGATGAATGGGTGTCGCTGGACGTGCCCGCCGACGCTCTGGCGTTTACCTGGTGCCAGGTACCGTTCGTTTATCGCCTGTCTGCTAGCTCAGTGACCGGTGTGACCGTGACGTGGCTGGACGGCAAGACCCGGTCATTCGATGCGCTGTCGCTCCCCGCGGACGTCTCGCAAGCGTTGTTTGAGCGCAGGGGTGAGGTGCAACGTGTCGATGTGACGTTGCCAGGCGAATTGCTCGCCAACTTTTAGGCGGGAAGTACGCGGGCTTCGTTCTTACACAGATGTGCGTTTACGACTTGTCACGGTAAAAAAGGTTGTAAGTTCAGTGGAGATTAGTGTTTTTTGGGCGCCGTGGGTTTTGCAACGTTTCAAATAATAGACGTTGTCATTTTGGAAAATGATTTTTGCCGGGACGACGTCGTGGCATGTTTCGCATAGCGACTGTGTCTAGCCATAAAACCGATACGGGCGGCTCGGTGATTTAGCGTGCATGAATTTTTCCAACACATTTTTAATGAGTCTACAGCAACACCGTTCAGCGCCAAGCGTTAGACAGACACTACGTTGCTTTAAGTTTTGTGGCCGATCTTCCGGCTTCAGTTGAGCGGTAGCATACTGCGTAGGGAATAGGACGAGTAAAAAGCCAGGGAGCCTCAAGGATGATCAGGAATACGCGACGTTTGATATTGGGTGGAGTGCTGGGTCTGGTGCTGGCGAGCGCAAATAGTTGGGCCGCGGATACGGATGACGATGGCTTATTGGATATCGAGGACAACTGCATTGACGTTCCCAATGCCAATCAGATTGACTCCGATGGAGATCTTTTTGGCAACGCGTGTGATGCGGATATCAACAATGATGGCGTCATAAACGTTGTCGACCTCGGTTTGCTGCGCAAGCGGTTTTTTAGCAACGACGCGGATGCGGATTTCAACGGCGACGGTGTAGTCAATGTCGTGGATCTGGGTATCATGCGCGCGAGTTTTTTCGCGGGCCCGGGCCCCAGTGGCGTGAGCATCGCGGCAACGTCGCTGCAGCTCACGCGGGTGTACGA
>CAYGSQ010000206.1:0-6358 GCA_964352435.1 uncultured Gammaproteobacteria bacterium
TCATTGTGAGGGTGTCGTCTCCGCAATCTTCGTATTCGAACGTTGGCAAGATCGTGTCCTGGTGCAATTTCTTGACCTCCACATGGATCACATCGTGAACGCTGGCCAGAAAGGATTTGGCGCTTTGGCCTTCCATAAACTCCGGGTGCATCTTCTTGAATTTGTGCATCATGTATTGACCAAACACCCGGATAAGATCTGTGGGTGGCGCCCCGGTCAATTCTGACAGCTCCGTTACGTAAGCGATGAGCTCGCCGTCCGGATAAACTTGCGCACTTGTATATGCGGCATTGGATGCGGGCTGAGTCTTTTCAATTAGCTGATCCCACATCTCCCAACCGAATTTGTCGGTCACGAGATCGCTGAAGATGTTAAATACGATGCCTTTCATGATGCAGTCCTCTTGCTCACGTGTTATCTGGGGGTATTGCGATTAGTGTGTGAACGTCACCGCCGATTTCGATTTGGTTGATTTGGGCGATACGTGATGTTTCGTCGACGGTGAGTTTTGCTTCTCCAACGAACTTGTCGTTGGCCGCGCTCGCCCACGGTTCACCTGCAACCTGGCCGAGGACGGCGTCTGGCAGATGTCCAAACTCATCCGCGAAAATGCGATTTGTGTAGATCAGACGGCCCCGCGCATCGAGCGCGGCGACGCCGACCGGCAGCTGATCAAGAACAACGCGCGATGACTTGAGGAGTGACTCTTGCAGGTCGAACAACTCGGTGAGTTGGGCCCTTTCGTCTTCAAGCGCGCTGGCCTTTTCTTGCAGGGAGGCCTGTTCCTGACGCTTTTGCGTAAGACCTTCAGCAATGAGGAGGCAGTCGGCAAGTGCTTCCTGGATTTCCTCGTCGTCCCAGGGCTTGGCGATGAATCGGTATACGTGACCGTCGTTGATTGCTGCCACGACGGATTCCATCTCGGCGTAGCCGGACAAGATGCAGCGGACGGTGTCAGGGTAGTGTGAGCGAACTTCCTTGAGAAAATCTGTCCCACACATGCCCGGCATTCGTTGATCGGACACGATGACGCTGACGGTCTGGGTCTTGAGCAGGTCAAGGCCGTCGTCGGCGCTATTGGCCGTCAGCACGTTGACGTCCATTTTTCTGAAGATTCGATGCATCGCGCGCAACACACCGGCTTCATCGTCAACGAACAATATGGTCGGTTTGATCATGCCACCAGCCCCGTGCAGCCAGCCGTGACCCAGCTGTCCACGTCACTCATAGGGCGGGGTTTCGAAAAGTAGTAGCCCTGCGCGACGTCAGCGCCAAGTGCACGAGCGATTTGTGCCTCTTCCGCCGTTTCGATGCCTTCAATCGTGGTTTTCATATCGAGACAGCGCGCCATCTCGAGGACCTTTTGGACCACGGCTTGGCCCTTTGGCGCGGTCAAAGTCTGGGTCAGGGACCGATCGAGTTTCAAAGTAGTGAATGGAAGATCGGCAAGATATGACAACGTTGTGGCGCCAGCGCCGAAGTCGTCAATTGCCAGGGTGAGTCCCGCGTCGACAAGACGACCCAATCGCGAGAGCATGAAATCGTCGCACATCAGTGCTTGAGACTCAGTTACTTCAACCTGAATTGTGTCGCGCGGGATGGCATAGCGCTCGAGCAGGGCTTCAACGTGTTCGACCAGTGCGTCATCGCGTAGATCGACAGGGGATACGTTGAGGCCAATGCGTGCGTCGCTCCAGTCGCCGCTCCATTGCTGAACACGATGGCAGACCTCGTGGAAGACCCAATGCGTGAGTTTGGTGATCGAGCCGCTGCGCTCTGCTAATTCGATGAAATGGTCCGTGCGTACTGGACCGGCTGAAGAATTCCATCGGAGCAGTGCCTCAAATCCGCAAACTGCTTCATCCTGCAAACGAATTTGCGGCTGATAGGCCAGCGACAGCGAGCCATCGTTGGCGGCCGAATGAAGCTCTCTGGACAACTTGCGATCTTCGGCATATTTCGCCCAGGATTTTTCCTGCTCACCTGGCGGCGTACTTCGCTTACTAGCGTCGCCGTTGGATTGGCCTGCGGATTGCGCATTGTAGGCCGTTACAATCTGGCGGAAAGATGAACGAATATCGGCTTTCAGTATCGCGTCGTCCCAGGGCTTCATCATGAATTTGTGGATAGCACCGACATCCATCGCTTCCGCGACCTCGCGCGATTGAAAGCGGCCGCTAATCATGAGTCGACGCTGGTGTGGGTATTTCTTGGCGGCGTCAACCAAAAATTCGATGCCGGTTGTGCCGGGCATGTCCTGATCGCACAGAATTACGTCGATTGGATCCTCGTTGAGGATTCGCTGAGCATCCTCAGCTCCGCAAGCGTCATAGATTACATAACCTTCCTTGCGCAGCAAACGCCTGAGCGCCTGACGAACAGACGTCTCGTCATCGACGATAAGAAGGTTTCCTGCAGTGGCGGTCATGAACGTTGTCTCGTCAGCTGTCCCGAACGTTATATCGGCCACAAGCCAGATTTCTTGACCCTCACGTGCTGGCGTCAGGGCTGAATGCGATGCAGCGTCGATTTGCGTTCGAAGCAGCAACGGGCCATTGCAGGTGCCGAGCCGAAGCATTCGGCCGCTTTGCGTCATAACGATGAGGGAAAACGTATAGGCCGGAGTGCGGCGCATGTGCCTACGCCGCTTTGGCCAATATGGGTAGTGAGATCAGGAATTCCGTGAACTCACCCGGCACTGAGTGGACTTCGATATTTCCCTGATGCTGTTCAATGATGCTATGTGAAATAGACAGCCCCAGGCCCGTACCTTTGCCGACCTCTTTGGTCGTGAAGAAAGGGTCGAATACTTTGGCCGCGACGTCCTCCGGGATACCTGGTCCGTTGTCGCGAAACGATATGAGGAGCTGATCGGACTCTTCCCTGGTTGTGATCAGGATTTCGCCTTTTCCGTCCATTGCATCTGCGGCGTTCTGCACCATGTTGAAAAACACCTGATTCATCAGGCCAGGGTTGCACATGATGTTTCTCTCGCTCGCGAAATCGGTCTTCACGACCACGCCGTTCTTGAGCTTCGAGTGGAGAATTTTCAATGTGGACTGAATGCCGTCATGCAAATTGTATTCTTGCTTCTCCACACTGTCTTTGCGACTAAAGGAGAGTAGATTGTCAATAATGTCGCGGATCCTGTTGAGCCCGTCTTTGGAGTCTCCGATTAATTCATCCACATCTTCCAATATAAACGCGACGTCCGATTGTTCCTGCTTTTCCTCAATCGGACCAAAGTCGATTTCATTCGACGCCATTTGCTTTATCTTCTTTAGAAAATCGCCGTGCTCGGTGAGCACGTCTGCCATCGTGTTGACGTATGACATCAGGGACTGAAAATTGGAGGCGACGAAAGCCAGCGGATTATTGATTTCGTGGGCGATTCCAGCCGCCAGTTCGCCAATTGCGGCCAGCTTTTCCGTTTGATAAAGCTGGGCCTTTGTATTCTTGAGTTCGGTCAGCGTGCGGCTCAATTCCTCATGCTGAGCTGCCAGATTTTCCTGAGCTTTGAGACGTTCCAGAATGATTCGCAATTGGTGACAAGCTTGTTCGACCAAAGATATTGTTTCGAGCGTAATGTAATCCAGCATTTCCTGAGGCAGGTAGCACTGGATCACGCGCAGCACTTGATCATTGCAAATGATGGGAAACGTCAGGCTCCCGGCAATATTCGGCTGCACCTTTCTTAGTGCGACGATGTCCTCACTTTTTTCATCAAAGACGACTTTTACCCTTTTTTCGTCCACCGCCTGTTGAATAGCCGCCGGCGCTTCAAGCGGAAGTCGTGTGTTGCCTGCCGATGACTGACATTGGAGTTTGTCGTCGTAGATGTATACATGCTCCGCCTGACAAAGCGTAGCCAGGCTGTCAGTCAGCATGCCTACGCAGTGATCGGTCGTAATCTCTGTCCGCGTGAGCTGGGTCAATTGCGTCAACAGCTGGATCTTCGCTCTGTGCATCAAAGCATCCTGCTGCGAGTGTTGGGCCGCCTCAGCCAAGAATATCAACATGCGATTAAGACTCTGGATGTTTTCCAGGCTTGAAGACGATTCCTGGAGATCGACAATCCTGGTGCCTTGCAGTCTCGCGTCGCCGATGTACACGCTGGCGAATTGGCGCTTTTTCTTCAGCATGTGAATCAGTGACTGAAAGGGTCGCGGTATGTCTGCTGCGATCAGTAACATAAGGTGCAGGTCTTTCATCGCCAGAAGACTGGTTTTCAGTTGGCGCGGCGAGTCGTCGATCGACAGAACTTGCACGTCAAACCGTGCTCCGAGCTCTCGAGCCATTTTTTCAATGGCCTGCGGGTCGGCCTGATCACATAATATGCAGCACTGCAATTTCATCATGGTTTTTTGCGCTCATTTCGTGGGCTGATCTAAAGTTTGTCGGTAGCGTGCCGACAAACTTTAAGAATACATTTCAGTTGGAGATGATACTGATGAGTTTGATCCGCCTTATCTACTCGAGCCAGGCCGAGCTTGATTTACGTTTAACAGACGTCAAAGAGATCCTCGAGACGGCACGAATCAACAATCAGGCGCTTGGCGTATGCGGCATGTTGTTTTACAACTCGAAATATTTTCTTCAGGCGCTGGAAGGCCAGAAGGAAAAGGTGCAGTCGCTCTACAACAAGATCGGAGAGGACTTTCGCCACGACGGTGTCAACGTTGTCTCCGAAGAGGTAATTGACGATCCACTATTTTCGAACTGGACCATGGGTTATGCGGGAAACTCAAAGGCTGTGGGTGAAACCCTAAGCAGTTTGGAGATCGACAGTGATGACCTGACCAAGCTCAATGCCGATCAGTGTCTTAAGCTCTTGGTTAGCGTCGGTCAGCATCAGGAGATGTAGCGCCAAACATATACTTGTCGGCTCGGTGGATGTCGATCTCACATCTGGGCAAGAGGCAGCGAGGAGCTATTGCTGGGCTCGATTCAGCCGGGTTCAGCAATTCCGGCGTTCTGCAACGCATCTTCAAGCCGCCGCAAAAGACGCAGCGAAGGACGATCATTCAGAAACACCGCAATGCCTTCACCGCTTCTTTCCTGACACTGGAACAAATCCGCCTGCGCTTCGCCAAGTTGATTGGCGTCGGTGAGTACGCTCGCGCGAATGAGCCGGATGTACCACGAGTCCGCCAATTCGATGGCGGCGTTGGCCGAGCTGATCGCCGCTTCCGAGTCACCCTGCTTGCTGGCCATGTGAGCGCCAACTTAAAGGATGCGGTGGCGAAACGGATAAGCTGAACCGCCGGTCACACCACCGGTGACACCACCGGGCGATGGCGGCGGCACACCCGCACCATGGTCACTCGTGGCGCTTGCCGGTTTGCTGGCGGCACGACGCCGACGAAACGGTTTGTCGCACCACTGACCGGTACGACGCGAAAAACAAAAGGTCCGACTCAATGTCGGGCCTTTTTTTTGCGTGCATGAAAGCCGGCAGACCACATCCCGAAGAAAAGACCTGCGGATATCCACTGTGGATGTCCTGCGCTGACTGACCAAAACGCCGCATTCGCCGCTACCGTTTGTCGCAGTTTGCGCGGCTCGAATCGGCACGGTACGGTAACTGCACAAGAAAAAGTGCGTAAAAAGTTCTGCAAGAGGATAGCCAAATGTATACGGCGAGTCCTGCCCGATCGTATTTCAACTGGCGCTGGCTCACCATGCGCTGCCTGTTTGTCGCGACATTTGCGTGCGTTGGCGTCACGGCGCTGGCTGGACCTAACACCTGGACCGGTGACGGTCCGTGGGGCGGAGCCGCCCATGATGTTGCCGTTGACCCGCAGAACAGCATGAGAATATTTGCGGTTGCTGGTTCTATTGATTTTGGAGCTCTGCATCGCAGTACTGATACTGGTGCAACATGGCAGCGCTTTGAATTCGGTACTGCGTCGCTCGATGACGCAGGCATCGCCGAAGTTGAGTTCATCGCGGATTCATCGCAAACCATTTTAGTGACCACCATAACCGGCCTTGTTGGCCGCAGCATTGATGGTGGTGCAACCTGGAGCATCGTGCCCTATGCGCTGCCGCCGTTTCATGGTCCGCGCATCTACGCGAGTATGGACAACGTCAACACGGTTTTTATTGGCCAGAGTCAGTTCGTCGGGGACGACAGCCTCCATCGGTCCGTGGATGGTGGACAGTCATGGACGGACGTGACCCCGACCTCGCCGGTGACGCGGGTCGACAATTTGTTTGGTGCGGCGGACGGGAGTGCGATCTATGTCGTAGGCCCACCCGATGGCCTTTATCGGTCCGTTGATGGCGGCGAGTCCTGGACGTCGTCGCACGCCCTGCCCTGGCCAGCTCGCGCCTCTCACTGACCCGCGAGGGACTG
>CAYGSQ010000207.1:0-1379 GCA_964352435.1 uncultured Gammaproteobacteria bacterium
CGGTTAACAACTGCGGCAACGGCCGTACCCCTTGGGGCACGTACCTGACTTGTGAAGAGAACTTCAATGGCTACTTTGGTGCCACGGCCGGTGACGATTTTGTCGCCACCGAAGAACAGGCACGTTACGGCTTCTCATCCGGTGGCTTTGGCTACGGCTGGGAGAACTTTGACCCGCGCTTCGACCTCTCGAATACGGACTACACCAACGAAGAGCACCGCTTCGGCTGGATCGTGGAAATCGATCCGCGCGACGCGTCCAAACCGCCCGTCAAACGTACCGCCATGGGTCGCTTCAAGCATGAGAGTGTCGCGCTGACCATTGGCGCTGACGGACGCGCCGTCGCCTACATGGGTGACGACCAGCGTTTCGACTACATCTACAAGTATGTGTCCAACGGCAATGCCAAAGACATGCTCAAGCAAGGCATCAGTCCGCTGGACGACGGCAAGCTTTATGTCGCCCGCTTTAACGATGACAACACCGGCGACTGGCTTGAGCTGACCATTGACAACCCGGTTCTCGCGCAACGCTTCACAACGCAAGCGCAGGTGCTCACCTTTGCCCGCATCGCCGCCGATCTGCTCGGCGCCACGCCGATGGATCGCCCTGAGTGGGTGGCGATTGCGCCGAACCAGGATGTGTACTGCACGTTGACCAACAACAGTCAGCGCACGACGCCGAATGCGGCCAACCCGTTGGCACCCAATCCCGATGGCCACATCATTAAGTGGCGCGATGCGAATGAGCATACGGGTCTGACCTTTGACTGGTCGATCTACCTGTTCGCAGAAAACACCCACGGTACCGAAGATACGTTTAGCGATCCCGATGCCATTTACATCGATCCTGATGGACGTCTGTTTATTGAAACGGACGGCGGTCAGAAAGATGGCCTGAATAATCAACTGTT
This sequence comes from uncultured Gammaproteobacteria bacterium, assembly GCA_964352435.1. GTDB lineage: Bacteria > Pseudomonadota > Gammaproteobacteria > Steroidobacterales > JBCCMA01 > JBCCMA01. Next base: position 914 of record CAYGSQ010000207.1, read on the forward strand.
GGTCGCGGATCTTGAAACCGGTGATATTCGTCGCCTGTTTACAGGCGTGACCAGCGATGAGATTACCGGCATCACGTTCACGGACGATCGCAAAACGATGTTCATCAATACGCAGCACCCGGGTAACGGTGATCCCACGCGCACGAATTTCCCCGCAATGCCGGATGGCGTGACGATTCCGCGCGACGCCACTATCGTTATCACCAAGCGTGACGGCGGCATCATCGGTTCATAGCCTGTAACGTCAACGCGGCGCTACGCCGTGATGACGCACGAGCACTTCCACGACTGCGCAAATACGACGGTAGTCATGGCGCTACACTCGTGCCTTGTAAACCGCGACGATCAAACGTCGCGGTTTTTTTTGTGCGCCACGATGGGATTTGCAACACAGCGTCGCTTTGTGAGTAAGGGCAAACACACGCGGTGGTTTGCCCATTTTTTTGCGCGGGCCGGATGCCCGCTC
>CAYGSQ010000207.1:1389-2627 GCA_964352435.1 uncultured Gammaproteobacteria bacterium
TCCATCCACAATTCGGAAGAAAGGACTCTTAACATGAACAAGACGCTGACTTCTTTATCGGCGGCCGTACTGGTCGCACTCGCCGGCAACGCTTATGCGGCAGCCCCTGAACTTGGCCAGGATTTGCGGGCGCAAGTCGCCAAGTCTGATCTGGTCTTTGTCGGCTCTGTTGTCGATGTAGCGTACGCTGCTGCAAACGCAGCGGGCGCCAAACAAGGTATCCCGCACACGTTTGTCACGTATGACATAGAGCGCGTATTGCAAGGTAGTGCAGAAGGCAAACAAGTTACGTTGCGCTTCATCGGTGGTCGTGGCGAAGAATCGGCATTTCTTGCCGTCTCTGGTCAGCCAATGTTTGACCTCAAAGATCGCGACGTACTCATGGTGTCAGGTAACGGCCTGTCCGGCTGCCCTTTGGTCGATTGCAGTGACGGTCGCTATCGCCTGATTGGCGATATGGCTTTCAGCGAAGAAGGTCAGGCCATTGAAACTGACGGCAAAGGTGGCGTTAAGAAAAACGGTTTCTTCGAACTGGAAGAAGTCATGACACACAAAGTATCGCTGACCACTTTCCATCTGGTTGACCAATTTGATGCAGGCGAATCACGCGTCGCATTCGAGAAAAACGCCGGCCGGGCAGCGCACATGACTGAAGCGCAACTCATCGATCAGATTGGCGCACAAGCGCGCGCATTGGGACCAGCGACGCCTGCAATGTTCCACAGCGCGGACATCAAAGCACCATTTTCCCTGAACATGGTCGCAGAAGCGGCGCCTGTCGAACGCGTTAAAGAAGACGCCTCGAACAGCAAAGCGCAAACCGAACAGGAACGGGCGGAAGAAGCCGCACTGCGTGCGAACGGTGGCAATCCTGCCATCACTTCGACCAAAGACTAACGCCAGGACGGCATAACCCACTCAAGGAATGGAGACATTACGATGAACAAACAATTTTTCAAAACTCTCGCACTGGCGTCGATTTGCATCATGACGCATCAAGCCAGCGCCTATACGACCTGGACCTGCCTCGGCGAAAAAATGAAGTGGGACACCAACAGCGTACAAATGCGCCTGGCGTCCAACAGCTTTTCCAACTCGACCTGGCGCAGCTCGATGACCACGGCGATCAGTCGCGTCAACCAAAACCCAAGCCGCTTTCGTTATACGAGCACGTACCCTGATACCGGTGTGCGCGTAAAAAACGGCCAAAGCGAAGCCTGGTTCACCTCAGACCCGGG
>CAYGSQ010000207.1:2637-6352 GCA_964352435.1 uncultured Gammaproteobacteria bacterium
CTTTGGTAACGATGTCGAGATCACGGAAGCCGATGTGATTTTCGACAACGGCGTCTCGTACACGACCTCGATGAACAAGACCTCGCTGTGGTCACACGGCGGTTCATTCCGTCCATTCCAAACCACGGCCATTCATGAACTGGGTCACGGTGCCGGTCTCGCGCACACCAACAACACCTACAACATCATGGGCCAGGACTGGGATCACATCCACGCGAACGGCAGTACCGCACGCTCGTATTTGGGTGAGGATGCAGCACACGGTTTAGTGTATCTGTACGGCACGACGTCGGGCAGTGCAGAAGACCTTGGCATCACCCATTTCAAGCGCACGGGCGCCAACGGCCAGTACAGCACGCATGCCAAGACAGTCTTGCGCACGAGCACGGGCGGCAACCTGTCGTGGTTTACGAACAACGGCGAACAGACCTTCCGCGTGAATCGCGGTGGCACCTATCGCTTGGAACTGACGTTCGAGAACAACGGCAAGAGCAATCAGTCTCAGGACCTGCGCTTTTATGTGTCGACCAACTCGCTGATCTCGACGTATGACACGCTGATTCGCACATCAAGCGTTTCGGTCAATCGCAACAGTGTGTACACGGCGTACTACACCATTACGATTCCGAGCAATCTGACGCGCGGCGCCAACTACTGGGTGGGTGCCGTGATCGATGCCAACGGCACGGTGTCTGAGATGACCGAGGCCAACAACGCGACGTATCTGCCGATTCGGATTAACTGAGTCGACTGACTAGCGCGTAGTGGAGCTGCTCCCGCGCCCGCCCCCTCGGCGCGGGAGCAGTTTTTCTTGTCATCGACATCTTGGCCAGTTGGGATCAATGCCGCATTCCCGCTATAAATCCGAAGAACATTGCGCACGGCGTCCAAATTGCTAATGACAAAATGACCATAGCAACACATCCTCCAACGCTTTCTTTAATAAATACTGCTGGCGACAAAATGATTAAGCCAAGCGGAATGGTGAACAAAATGGTACCCGATCCCAAAGAGAGAAAGGGCCATATCAACCAGAGGCCGAATAGGCCTAGAGCACTATAGACGCCGCCAAGTCCCAAAAAACTGAGGAGGAATAGGGCTGCGTACACAATAATCAGGAATGCCAGGCGCTTCTTCCGGCTCGGTAACCTGGTGTCCATCTAACAATTACTACCGGCTGATCGCTGATTAATGTTTGAACTTCGCACCGACATCTCCCGGGACAGCCCTGTCCGTTTGTTAGATAACATCCGTCTGAATCATCGCAACCAAACACTCTTAACCGTAACCGCGATAATGCCGGCAGCCTTGCGTTCATTGGGCATTGCGACGCGACCAACCGCAGCGTCGTTTTAACTGTCTCAACGGTAGCAACGCGAGACAGATCCGTAAACAGCATTTTGAGCTACGCGTGCGACTCGATAAGGAGGTCGTAGCTAAAGCGCTTCCAAAGCGCACCCAAAAAAAAGGCCGCACATTGTGCGGCCTTCGTATTACGTCACTGCAACTGACGCTTAGTCTTCAGTCGGTGTCGCCGGCTTTTCATCAGCAGTCGCTACCGTGGACTCCGCAATATCGGCGGCGAGTGCCTCTGCCAACGCTTCGGTTACCGCATCGCTGTCGAGCTCTTCACTGCCCGCATCTTCGGCTTCAACCGCTTCCGCCAACAACACGTCCGGTGATTTTTGCAATCGCGCAAGACGTTTCTCTTCGTGATGAGCGTAGCCCGTACCCGCAGGAATCAAACGACCCACGATGACGTTCTCTTTCAGGCCGCGCAGATCATCACGCAGACCCTTCACTGCCGCCTCGGTCAACACGCGTGTGGTCTCCTGGAACGAGGCCGCCGAAATGAATGACTCGGTTGCCAGAGACGCTTTCGTGATACCCAGCAAGATCGGGTCATACTTGACCGGCTCTTTGCCTTCGCTCAGCAGCTTTTCATTCAAATCGAGGATGCGTGAACGATGCACCTGCTCGGCTTCGAGGTAGTTGCTGTCGCCCGGCTCGGTGACTTCGACTTTACGCAGCATCTGGCGAATGATCACCTCAATGTGCTTGTCAGCGATACGCACACCCTGCAGACGATAAACGTCCTGGATTTCACGCACGAGGTAATCGGCCAAACGATCCGTGCCCTGCAGGCGCAGAATGTCGTGCGGGTTAGGCTCGCCATCGGCGATCTCTTCCCCCTTCTCGACCTGCTCACCTTCAAATACGATCAGGTGACGCCACTTCGGAATAAGCGCCTCGTAACGCTCGCCGTTTTCCTCGGTGATAACCAGGCGGTTTTTGCCTTTGGTCTCTTTACCGAACGACACGGTGCCTGATACTTCGGCCAGAATCGCCGCTTCCTTCGGCTTACGTGCTTCAAACAAGTCGGCTACACGCGGCAGACCACCGGTAATATCACGCGTCTTCGAAGACTCTTGCGGAATACGTGCGATGACATCGCCAATCTCGACCTTGGCACCGTTTTCCAGGTTCACAACCGCGCCACCTGGCAGGTTGTAAGCTGCCGGGATTTCGGTGTTAACAAAGAACACGTTCGTACCGTCTTTATCGAGCAGTCGTGCCATCGGACGCAGATCTTTACCCGTCGAACCACGCTGCTTGGGATCGGTGATCACCATGCTCGACAGACCGGTGACTTCATCGGTCTCACTTTGCACAGTGATGCCGTCGACAAAGTCTTCGTACTTGATCTGACCAGCCACTTCGGTAACCACCGGGTGGGTATGGGGATCCCATTGCGCGACAATCTGACCGGACACGACGTCATTGCCGTCTTCGGCCGTGATTGTGGCGCCGTAAGGAATCTTGTAGCGCTCGCGCTCACGCCCGAACGTATCGATCACACCGAGCTCGCCCGAACGTGACACAGCAACCAGGTGACCCTTGGTGTGTTTCACAGTCTTGATGTTGTGCAGACGGATAACACCATCATGCTTGATTTCGACGTTGCTGACGGCTGCAGCTCGCGACGCCGCACCACCAATGTGGAACGTGCGCATCGTCAGCTGCGTACCCGGCTCACCAATAGACTGCGCCGCGATAACACCGACTGCCTCGCCTTTGTTGATGCGGTAGCCGCGGGCCAGATCTCGACCGTAACATTGCGAGCACACACCGTGGCGTGTGGCGCAGGAAATCGGTGAGCGCACCTTGACCTGATCGACACTGTGCTCTTCGAGCAGCTCAACCCACTGCTCGTCGAGCAGCGTGCCGGCCGGAGCAATAACTTCCGTCTTGCCAGGGTAGACAACGTCTTCTGCGACCACTCGGCCAAGAACGCGATCACGCAGCGGTTCAACGACATCGCCGCCTTCCACCAGTGGCGTCATCAACAGACCAATGTTCGTGCCGCAGTCTACTTCCGTCACAACCAGATCCTGAGCCACATCAACGAGGCGGCGTGTCAGGTAACCCGAGTTAGCCGTCTTGAGTGCCGTATCAGCCAGGCCCTTACGCGCGCCGTGCGTCGAGATAAAGTACTGGAGGACGTTCAGGCCTTCGCGGAAGTTGGCCGTAATCGGCGTCTCGATGATCGAGCCGTCCGGTTTAGCCATCAGGCCTCGCATACCAGCGAGCTGACGAATCTGGGCAGCGGAGCCTCGAGCACCTGAGTCGGCCATCATGTAGATGGAGTTGAACGACGGTTGTTCCGTCGTCTTGCCATCTGCATCCTTGACCGATTCGGTTCCCAACTTTTGCA
>CAYGSQ010000208.1:0-6350 GCA_964352435.1 uncultured Gammaproteobacteria bacterium
CTGCACTATCCTGAAGAAAAGACGCCGCAATCGGCGCGTTTTCGGGGTCTGCATGCTTTGCGTCGCTATTCCAACGGCGAAGAGCGTTGTATTGCCTGCAAACTGTGTGAAGCGGTCTGCCCGGCACTGGCTATTACCATTGAGTCGGACCAGCGCGACGACGGTACGCGCCGCACGACGCGCTACGACATCGATCTGTTCAAGTGCATCTACTGCGGGTTTTGCGAAGAGGCGTGTCCGGTTGACGCCATTGTCGAGACGCGTCTCCACGAGTACCACATGGAAAATCGTGGCGAGAACATCATGACCAAAGACAAGTTGTTGGCGGTCGGTGACAAGTACGAACCGATGATTGCGGCTGATAAAGCTGCGGACTCGGCGTACCGATAGGGACCGACACGATGACGTCTGTTTTGTTTTATGCGTTTTCCGCCATTCTCATTATGGCGGCACTGGGCGTGGTTCTGTCGCGCAACCCGGTGTATTCGGCGATGTTGCTGGTGCTCAGCTTTTTCACCAGCGCAGTGCTGTGGGTGCTCCTTGAAGCCGAGTTTCTGGGTATTGCTCTGGTGCTGGTGTATGTCGGCGCCGTCATGGTGTTGTTCCTGTTTGTCGTGATGATGCTCGATATCAACGTCGAGACCATGCGCGAGGGTATGACGCGCTATACGCCGCTGGGCATCGTCGTGGGTCTGGCCGTGTTGGGCGAGATTGTGTTCGTCGTCTGGCAAAAACGTTTTGGCGGCACCGAGTTTCCCACGCCGCCCCCGCACGGACCGGACTACAGCAACACCGAGGCGCTGGGCGCCGTGCTGTACACCGAATACGTTTATGCGTTTGAACTGGCGGCCGTTATTTTGTTGGTGGCGATTGTGGCAGCCATCATGCTGACCATGCGCAAGCGTCCGGGGCTCAAGCAGCAGGACATCAATGCTCAGGTTTCGGTCAACGCCAAAGACCGTGTGCGTATCGTCAAGATGGCGTCGGAGAGCAAGTCATGAACGTGGGCATCGAGCATTTCATGGTGCTGTCTGGCGTGCTGTTCACCATTGCGGTGACCGGTATTTTCATTAACCGCAAAAATCTGATCTTGCTGCTGATGTGCATCGAGCTGATGCTGTTGGCGGTCAACTTCAATTTTATTGCCATGTCGCGCTATCTTGGCGACCTTGGCGGACAGGTATTTGTCTTTTTTATTCTGACGGTGGCCGCAGCAGAAGCGGCGATTGGTCTGGCGATCCTCGTGGTGCTCTTTCGTAGTCGCAAGAGCATTGATGTGGAACAACTCGACGTGATGAAGGGTTAGCATGGGTCACTATCTGGCCGTTGTTCTGGCGCCGCTGGCCGCGGCTGTAATCGTCGGGTTGTTCGGCAAAAAGCTCGGACGCACGGTGTCGCATTCATTGTGCATCGGCGGCGTGTTCGTCGCGTGTGCCCTGTCTATCCAAACGCTTTACGGCATGGTGTTCGGCGGGCAGCCGGGCTTTGAAGGCACCGTTTACGAATGGGGTAGCAGTGGCAACCTCAACTTTGAAGTTGGCTTTTTGGTGGACCGGCTGACGGCGCTAATGATGGTCGTGGTGACGTTTGTCTCGCTAATGGTCCATATCTACACCATTGGCTACATGCACGACGATCCGGGCTACGAGCGCTTTTTCAGCTACATCTCGCTGTTCACCTTTGCGATGCTCATGCTCGTCATGTCCAACAACTTCCTGCAGCTGTTCTTCGGTTGGGAGGCGGTGGGTGTGGTGTCCTATCTTCTTATCGGCTTCTGGTTCAAGAAACCGACGGCCGTGCATGCGAACCTCAAGGCGTTTTTGGTTAACCGGGTAGGGGACTTTGGTTTCTTGCTGGGGATCGGCGCCGTGGCGATGTACGCAGGCTCACTGCAGTACGACGAAGTGTTTGCACAGGCACCCAATATTGCATCGCAGTCCATCACGCTGCTGGGTGATAACGCCTGGAACGCCATGACGGTGACGTGCATTTTGCTGTTCATTGGTGCCATGGGTAAGTCGGCGCAGGTGCCGCTGCACGTATGGCTGCCCGATTCGATGGAAGGCCCGACGCCGATTTCGGCTCTGATTCACGCGGCCACGATGGTGACCGCCGGTATCTTCATGGTCGCGCGTATGTCGCCGCTGTTCGAGCTGTCGACGACCGCGTTGGCGTTTGTCATGTGGATCGGGGCGATCACCGCATTCTTCATGGGCTTGCTTGGTCTGATCCAAAACGACATCAAACGGGTGGTCGCCTATTCGACGCTGTCGCAGCTCGGGTACATGACGGTCGCACTGGGCGTGTCGGCGTATTCCGCGGCTATTTTCCACCTGATGACGCACGCGTTCTTCAAGGCGCTGCTGTTCCTCGCGGCAGGTTCGGTGATCATCGCGATGCATCACGAGCAGGACATTCGCAAAATGGGCGGCCTGCGTAAGTATTTGCCGATTACCTACATAACCAGTCTGATTGGTTCGTTGGCGTTGATTGGTTTCCCTGGGTTTTCCGGCTTCTATTCCAAAGACGTGATCATTGAAGCGGTCAAGGCGTCGCATCTGCCGGGTTCCGGCGTGGTGTACATCGCCGTACTGCTGGGCGTATTCGTGACCGCGCTATACAGCTTCCGTTTGCTCTTTTTGGTGTTCCACGGCAAAGAGCGTATGGACGAGGAAACCCGATCGCATTTGCACGAGCCGCCCTGGGTTGTGTGGTTGCCGCTGGTGTTGCTCGCGATACCGTCGCTGGCTATCAGTTGGTTCACCATGAAGCCGGTGTTGTTTGAGGGCTACTTTGGCAACGCCATCTTTGTGCAGCCTGAACACGATACGGTTGGCCATGTTGGTGAGCACGTGCACTCGATATTGGGCTTTACGCTTCACGCACCTATGACGGCGCCGTTTTGGCTGGCCATCAGCGGTGTCGCGGTAGCAGCATTTGTTTATCTCAAGCGCCCGGACATTGCCGCTACGATGGCCCAGCGCTTTGCCCCGATCTACCGGTTGTTTGAGAGCAAGTATTACTTTGATGCATTTAATGAAAAGGTCTTGTCGCGCGGTGCGGTAGGTCTCGGCCGGTCGCTGTGGCGATTTGGTGACGAGGCACTGATCGACGGCGCGGCGGTGAACGGTACGGCACGCGGTGTCGGGTTCCTGGCGCGCGTCGCGCGTCGTGCCCAAACCGGCTTTTTGTATCACTACGCGTTCGCGATGGTCATCGGACTGTCGGCTCTGCTCGGCTGGCTGATTTTTGCTTAGGCGCTGTTACTGATGACTTCCATTCCGCTTTTGTCGCTCCTTATTTTTCTGCCCATCTTGGGTGGCTTGCTGGTGCTCGCGCTCGGTAGTCAGCGCGCAGCGGTGGCCAAGACAGTCGCGTTGCTGGTGTCTATCGCCACGTTGGCGTTTAGTCTGCCATTGTTTACCAGCTTCGATGTCACGACCGCGAGCATGCAGTTCGCTGAGACCGTGCCGTGGATCGAGGCGTTCAACATTCAGTACCGCCTGGGTGTTGACGGCATTTCCATGCCGCTGATTATTTTGACGACCTTTATCACTGTGCTCGTGATTCTGGCTGGCTGGGAAGTCATTCAAAAGGGCGTTGCCCAATACATGGCCGCGTTCCTGTTTATGGAAGGACTCATGATTGGCGTATTCAGTGCGCTGGATGCCATGCTGTTCTATGTGTTTTGGGAGGCCATGCTGATCCCGATGTTCATCATCATCGGTGTCTGGGGCGGACCACGCCGCGTTTACGCGACGCTCAAGTTCTTCCTCTATACGTTCCTGGGTTCCGTGTTCATGCTGGTCGCGTTGATCTACCTGTACACGCAGACCGGTACGTTTGATCTGCTGGCCTTCCATGACGTGCGTCTGGGCATCAAAGAGCAAACCTGGATTTTCATCGCTTTCTTGCTGGCCTTTGCCGTAAAAGTACCCATGTTCCCGGTACACACATGGCTGCCCGACGCTCACGTGGAAGCGCCGACCGGCGGCTCGGTCGTACTGGCGGCCATCATGTTGAAAATGGGCGGCTACGGCTTCCTGCGTCTGAGCCTGCCTATTACGCCGGATGCGAGCCGTTCACTTGACTGGTTGCTGATCGGTTTGTCGCTGATTGCTGTGGTCTACATTGGCCTCGTTGCGCTCGCGCAAAAAGACATGAAGAAGCTGATTGCCTATTCATCGATCGCGCACATGGGCTTCGTGACCCTGGGCTTCTTCATTCCGATGATGTTGCTCAAGACGGGCAACAGCGATGCGGCGGCCTTGGGCGTTGAAGGCGGCATGATCCAAATGGTGTCGCACGGTCTCGTGTCCGGCGCGCTGTTCCTGTGTATTGGTGTTCTGTACGACCGCATGCACAGCCGCGAGATTGACGCCTACGGCGGCGTGGCGAACAAGATGCCGGTCTTTGCCGCGTTGATGGTGTTCTTCGCGATGTCCAATGCGGGCCTGCCAGGCACGTCGGGTTTTGTCGGCGAGTTCATGGTTATCATCGGCAGTTTCCAGGCCAATTTCTGGTACGCATTTTTAGCCGCGCTCACACTGATTTTTGGTGCCGCCTACACGCTTTGGCTGGTCAAGCGCGTGCTGTACGGGGAGGTGGCTAACGACAACGTGGCGGCCCTTGAAGACGTCAACCGGCGGGAGTTCCTGATTCTGGCCATTTTGGCCGTGTCGGTGCTCGTGCTGGGGCTGTGGCCCGCACCGTTGCTCGACGTTATGCACGTTACCGTTGACAATTTGCTCGATCATATCTCGCTGTCGAAGCTCTAAAGAGTCGCCATGAATTTTGCTATACCCCAAATTGGTTTTGCCGCGGCAGAGATTTTTCTCCTGACGATGACCTGCGTAGTGCTCATCGTCGATCTGTTTGTGACGGAGACAGAGCGGCGCCTGACGTATTACCTGTCGCTGCTCAGCGTCGCAGGTGCAGCGGCGATCACTGCATTCTCGGTTGGGCCCGAGCGCGCGGTCGCGTTTAGCGGTGCATTCGTGAATGACGGCATGGCTTATGTATTAAAGATGTTCGCGTATCTGACCACTGCCGTTGTGTTGATTTACTCGCGTGAGTATCTGCGCGATCGGCTGCTGATCAAAGGGGAGTACTACGTGCTCTCACTGTTCGCACTGCTCGGCATCATGGTGATGATCAGCGCGCATCATTTCCTGACCATCTATTTGGGCCTCGAGCTGCTTAGCTTGTCGCTCTACGCCATGGTGGCGTTTGACCGCGACTCACCCGTTGCAGCCGAGGCTGCCATGAAGTACTTCGTGCTGGGCGCCATTGCGTCAGGCACCTTGCTGTACGGCATCTCTATTTTCTACGGCGCGACCGGCACGCTCGATCTTGGCGCTCTGACGTCCGCGCTGGCAGCGCAGGGCCCGGACGCGAGCCAGAACGTTGCGTTGATGCTCGGTCTGGCATTTATTCTGGTTGGCGTTGCGTTCAAGCTTGGCGCTGTACCGTTCCATATGTGGATTCCGGACGTGTATCACGGTGCACCAACCTCGGTGACCCTGTTCATTGGTACCGCGTCTAAAATTGGTGCGTTCGCATTGATTGCCCGCGTGCTGGCCGAAGGCATGGGTGAGCTGCAACCTACGTGGCGCGACATGATCGCCATACTGGCGGCGCTGTCGTTGGTCATCGGTAACGTCGTTGCCATCGCGCAGACCAACCTCAAGCGTATGCTTGCCTATTCCACGATTTCCCACGTTGGCTTTATCTTGCTGGGCTTCCTGACGGATGGGCCAGCCGGTATTCAGTCAGCGATGTACTACACGCTTGCGTACGTCATCATGGCCTGCGGCGCGTTTGGCATGATCATCCTTCTGGGTCGCGAAGGCTTTGAAGCAGACGACATCGAGGACTTCCGTGGTCTTAATCAGCGTAGCCCCTGGTACGCGCTGATCATGCTCATGCTGATGTTCTCGATGGCCGGTGTACCGCCGTTCGTCGGATTCTGGGCCAAGCTGTCCGTGATCCAGTCAGCGCTCAACGCCGGCTTCATGTCCATGGCGCTGTTGGCTGTCCTCATGTCGGTGGTTGGCGCGTATTACTACCTGCGCGTCGTCAAGGCGATGTATTTTGATGACGCGACGGATCAAGCGCCGATATCAGCCGGGCCTGGCATGCATTTCGTGCTCAGTGCGAACGGCTTGGCGGTGCTGGCTTTGGGGTTGTTTCCGGCGGTTCTGCTCGACCTGTGTCGCCGCGCGATGGGGCTTGGCTAAATACTTTCGTTAGCGCTTGCAAAACGCGGGGTGCGTTTGTATAGTGCCGGACTGCGGATGCGGGGTGGAGCAGTCTGGCAGCTCGTCGGGCTCATAACCCGAAGGTCGTAG
>CAYGSQ010000209.1:0-6348 GCA_964352435.1 uncultured Gammaproteobacteria bacterium
CCGCCGCGTGGAAACGCTTTCGCCACGACCCTAACGCATTGCGCCTGCTCGTTGCGGTGTCGCTCGGCACGCTCGGTTTTACGATGCAGGATATTTTGCTCGAGCCGTATGGCGCCCAAATTTTAGGTATGTCGGTTAGCGGTACGACGACACTGACCGCGCTGCTGGCCGCCGGCACTCTCGGCGCATTCATGCTGGCCGCGCGACTTCTGCGCGGCGGTCTGGATGCCAATCGTCTTGCAGGTTACGGCGCGCTGGTCGGCGTCTTTGCCTTTGCCCTTATTGCTCTGGTTGCCGGATTGCGTTCGGTCATGCTGTTCCGCTTCGGTGTCGGTCTGATCGGCTTCGGCGCCGGCCTTTTTGCTGTCGGCACGCTGGTGGCGGCGATGAACCTGTCCCGTGACGGTGAAAGTGGTTTGGCACTAGGTGCCTGGGGTGCCGTTCAGGCGACCAGTGCGGGCCTCGCGATTGCGCTGGGTGGCGTCATTCGCGATCAGGTGTCCGCGATGGCCGAAAGCGGCGCGCTGGGACCAGCGCTGACCAGCACAGCGACGGGCTACGGCGCCGTCTACCAAATTGAGATTGTCTTGCTGTTTGCTACGTTGATCGCGATCGGGCCGCTGGCTCGTCATTCCGGTAAACCTAGCGACAGCAGTGCAGGCTTGGGTTTAGCGCAGATTCCTAATTGAACATGTATTCCTTGGAGGCTCGATATGGGCATTGGTGAGATCGATCTGGTTGAGATCATATTCACGCTTTTCTGGTTATTTTTTGCTGGATTGATTATCTACATTCGTAGCGAAGACAAGCGCGAGGGTTATCCGCTGGTTTCTGACCGGTCGGACCGTGCGTCGCGTGTTCCGGTGGTGGGCTTTCCCGCGCCCGGTGCGGCCAAAGATTTTCATACCGAGCACCACGGCGTTATTACCGCGCCGCGCGCGGAACCGTCGCAGGCGAATATCGCTGCCCAGCCAGCCGGCCGTTACCCCGGTGCGCCTCTTATACCGACAGGCAATCCGCTGGTCGATGGCGTCGGACCTGCCTCGTATTCCAATCGCGCCGATGTGCCGGATCTGACCTTGCACGGTGAGCCGCGCATTGTGCCGATGCGCGTGGCCAAGGCCTTCGTGGTCGAAGGCCGCGATCCCGATCCACGTGGCATGGACGTCATTGGCGGTGACGGCAAAGTGGCTGGCGTCGTCGCCGATTTGTGGGTGGATCTCGCCGAGCCGATGATCATGTTTCTGGAAACTGATCTTGGCGCCGAGCACGGCAACCGACACGTCATGGTGCCGATGGGCTTTTGCCGCGTGAAGGGTACGCAGCGCCAGGTCGAGGTCAAAAACCTGTACGCACACCAGTTTGTTGACGCGCCGGCGATTGCGTCACCTGACCAGATCACGTTGCTCGAAGAAGACAAAATCTATGGTTACTTTGCCGGCGGTAAGCTCTACGCTCATCCGAGCCGCCAGGAGCCGATCATATGAGTTTGCAGGAGCACGACTACGAGGCACAACCTGGATTGCCTGAATCTCTTCCGGGTCAGGAGCGAATTGTTTGGCAGGGCGCACCGGATTGGAAGGTGCTGGCCCAGCGTACGTTTCACGTAAGAAAAGTCGCGATTTATTTCGCTATTTTGCTGGCGTGGAAGGCCGCAACGTCGGTGCGCAGTGGTGAAGTCCTGGCTTCGGTGTGGACGTCGGTGTCTTTTCTCGGGTTTTTGGCGGTCCTGTCAGTTGGCGTGTTGACCCTGTTTTCCTGGATGATGGCGCGGACGACGCTCTACACTATTACGACGGAACGGCTGGTGCTGCGCGTGGGCGTCGCGATCCCGATGACCATCAATTTGCCGTTCAAGTATCTGGCCGAGGCCAATCTCAAATTGCATGATGACGGTTTCGGTGATTTGGCGATGAACCTGGTGGGTAACGAACGCGTGAGTTACGCGGTCCTGTGGCCGCATTGCGATATGGTCCATGCCCTGCAGGCCAGACCAATATTGCGCGCTGTGCCCAACGCACAACATGTTGCCCAGCGTTTTGCACGGGCCATCGCAACGGCGCAAAGCGACGTGCGTTGCGGTGACATTGAATCTGCTGCAGAGCCATCAGGATCCCTGATCCCTGCGAGCAACTAGGAAGCACTATGAGTGACCACGACCATTCCATATCACCAGTGCCGTTGCTGGCTGTCTTTGCGCTGATTATCATCACGGTCGTTGGTGTGGCTGTCGTGCAATGGAACAAGCGCGGCGTGCCGGTTGCAGCACCCGCAGGACAAGTGCTCGAGCAGCGCGAGCTGCGCTTCGAGGATGCCAGTGACGGTCGGGTGCTGGTGATCGACGCACAGACCGAAACTCTGGTCGACGCACTGGATGTCGGCACTAACGGATTTTTGCGCGCCATGCTGCGCGGCCTGGCGCGCGATCGGCGAGCCGTGTCGGTGGGTCCGGAAGTCCCTTTTCGCATTGCCCGCTATGACACGGGCCGCATTTTGTTGATCGATCCGGTGACTGATCGCCGTGTTGATCTTCTCGCGTTTGGTTCGACCAACGCACAAGTATTTTCACGTTATCTTGCCGTGACACCTGCGTCCGCCGGCATTGTTCAGGAGGCATTGAAATGACCGATATTGCTGACAAGAAAGTCAACGCCGCGACGCAAGAAGCGAATCGCGAGGCGGTATTGAACCCGCGCTTTTATACGACCGATTTCAAGGCGCTCGATAAGCTCGATTTTGAGCCCGTGCGTCGCGAGTGGGACGGTCTGATGGCCGAGTTCCGCGCCGATGCGAACAACGATCACTTCAAGCGTGATGACGAGGAATTCCGCAAGGAGATAAAAGAGTTGTCGCCCGAGCTGCACGAAGAGTTCATGAATTTCATGATCTCATCGGTGACGTCAGAGTACTCCGGCTGCGCACTCTACAACGACATCAAGAACGCCGTAGACAACGAAGACGTCAAGGAAGTGATGGGTTATATGGCACGCGATGAATCGCGCCACGCCGGCTTTATCAACAAATCTTTGGCCGACTTTGATATGCGTGTGAACCTGGGCTTTTTGCGTAAAGCCAAAAAGGTGAAGTACTTTCGTCCCAAGTTCATCTACTACGCGACCTATTTGTCCGAAAAAATCGGCTACGCGCGCTACATCATGATTTACCGCCAGTTCGAAAAACATCCCGAGCTGCGCTTTCATCCAATGTTCCGCTGGTTCAAAGACTGGTGCAATGACGAGTTTCGTCACGGCGAAGTGTTTGCGCTCATGCTGCGGGCCAACCCGCACCTGCTGCGTGGTCACAACAAGCTGTGGATTCGTTTCTTCCTGTTAGCCGTCTACGGCACCATGTACGTGCGCGACCACATGCGTCCGCATATGCACAAAGCCATGAACTTTACGGCGACAGAGTACGATTACGACGTCTTCCGCATCACCTCCAAGATCAGTGAGCAGGTGTTTCCTTTCACGTTGAATATCGACGATCCACGTTTCCGTGCCGGGATGGAGCGACTGCGTCACCTGAGTGACAGCGCCGCCGCCGCGACCAAGCGTGGCGGTATTATGGGCAAGCTCAAAAAAGCCGGTTGCGGCGTGGCAGCTGCGTTGACATTTGCGCGCTTGTTCATGTTGCCGGTTGTGCACCACGAACTGCCGCAAAATACGCGAATGGTTCCTACGTGGTAAATCAAAGCGTCTTGCGCACGTGAGTATTTTTCTGCCGATCGTGGTGGCGCTGGCTTTGTGGTGGAGTTTTACCATCGCCATGCTGTACCGCACCGGCTTGCCTGAAACATCGTTTGGGCGAACTTTCGTCATGACCAGCGTGCTTGCGCTGGTCGGCACGTTTGTCATTGCGCGCAGTGCTGATCTGGCGACCGACGTCGGAGCCTATGCCGCCTTCGTTGGCGCGTTGATGGTTTGGGCGTGGCATGAGATCAGCTACTTTCTTGGCTTCGTCACCGGTCCGCGTCCACAGTCCTGTCCGCCTCAAAGCACGGCGTGGCAACGTTTCGTCTTTGGCGTAAAGGCCAGTCTCTATCATGAGCTCGCGATCATCGCGACGGGTGGCGTCATAGTACTGTTGACGTACAACGGGGCCAACCAGGTTGCTATGTGGACGTACTGCATTTTGTGGTTCATGCGCTGGAGCGCGAAGCTGAATATTTTCCTCGGCGTGCGCAATCTGCACATGGACTATCTGCCCAAACGTCTTCAATACCTCAGTAGTTTCGTGGCCCATCGCTCCATGAATCCGCTGTTTCCTGTGTCCATGCTGGTGGCAGGTGTGTTTGTGGTCATGTGGGTGCTGCGCGCAGCGGGCGCGGATGCTTCCACGTTTGCGGTCACCAGTTCGGTGTTGTGTGCGTCACTACTGGTTCTGGCCATGCTGGAGCATCTGTTTTTGATGTTTCGGGTGCCTGACCGGGCGTTGTGGCGTCTGGGTACTGTCTCGCGCGATCACGCGGCAGGCAGTGGCCGCGGCTGACGCGGCCCGGCGATAACAAGAAAAATTTAGATGAAGCAATTTCCGTTTACGGCGATCGTTGGACAGAGCGAGATGAAGCTGGCTCTGTTGATCGCAGCGGTTGATCAAACGGTCGGCGGCGTATTGGTGTTTGGTGATCGCGGTACGGGCAAGTCGACGACCGTACGCGCCCTGGCTGCGTTACTGCCGCAAACCAGGGCCGTGGCCGGTTGTCCTTACCGCTGCGACCCGCAACGATTTTATCCCGGCTGTCCGTACTGCGCGCCGCAGGTGGCGCAGGGCACGACACTGGACGGCCGCGACAGTGATACGCCCGTGGTTGATTTGCCGCTTGGCGTGACCGAAGACCGGGTCGTGGGTTCGCTCGATCTGGAGCGCGCGTTGGTACACGGCGAGAAGTCGTTTGAGCCTGGTTTGCTGGCGCGCGCCCATCGCGGCTTTTTGTACATCGATGAGGTGAATCTGCTCGAGGATCATATTGTCGACCTACTGCTCGACGTGGCCGCGTCGGGCGAAAATCGCGTAGAGCGCGAAGGTCTCAGCGTGGTGCATCCCGCAAAATTCGTACTTGTTGGCAGCGGCAATCCGGAAGAGGGTGAGCTGCGTCCACAGCTATTGGATCGCTTCGGCTTATCAGTTTTTGTCAGCACGCCGACCGACATCCAGGAGCGCATTGAAGTGATCCGGCGTCGCGACCGGTTTGAAAGTGATGTTGACGCCTTTGCCGAGCAATGGTCGGACGAGGAAGCGCAATTGCGCAGCAAAATTGTGGCGGCACGGGAGCGACTGGGTCAGGTGCAGGTGCCTGACGCCATCCTCGAGGACTGCGCGAAGTTGTGCGTCGCGCTGCAAACCGACGGTTTGCGCGGCGAGCTGACACTCATCCGCACGGCCCGCGCACTGGCTGCGCTGGATGGCGACGATACCGTGAGCGCCAAGCACATTGTGCGTATCGCACGGCCCGCGTTGCGGCACCGCTTGCGGCGCAACCCGCTGGACGAGTCCGGTGCGGATGTGCGCATCGATCGCGCCGTCGCCGAGGTTTTTCCTGAATGAACGACGCCCCTGACATGGCTCAGTACGACACGCAGGAGCCGGCCGTTGCGCTGCATCTGTTGGCGGTCGACCCAGCCGGGCTTGGGGGAATTTCGCTGTGTGGTATGCCCGGCCCCGGTCGCACCGCAGCGCTCGCCGTGTTGGCCGAGCTGCTTGGCCACGAGCGACCGATTGTGCACGTGCCCATCAATGCCTCCGACGATCGTTTGCTCGGCGGGCTGGACATTGCGGCGACCCTGCAAAGTGGCAAACCCCTGTCTGAGCGCGGATTACTTGAGCAGGCCGATGGCGGGCTGGCCGTGCTGGCCATGGCGGAACGCCTGAGCGAACGAACCGTGGCAGTGTTGGCGCAAGCGCTTGATACCCACCGCGTACTTATTGAACGCGATGGCGTATCGGCGATACGGCCATGCCGGTTTGGTGTTGTGGCTTTGGACGAGAGTCTGGCTGACGACGAAAAACTCGCCGAACCATTGTCCGATCGACTCGCATTTCGTTTGTGGACCGATACGCTCAGTGCCGCTGATTTGAGCGCGTTCACGACGACAGTCGACCATGTTGTGCGCGCCCGCGAGACGCTTGCAAGCGTGGTGCTGAGGGACGATGTGCTTGCGGCGATCGCGCAAACGGCTTTGGCGCTGGGTATCGATTCACTCAGGCCTACGACGATGGCCGTGGCCGCCGCACGGGCGATCGCAGCCCTTTCGGGTGAGCACGAAGTGACCCAGCCGCACGCAGAGCAAGCGGTCCGTCTCGTGCTGTCACATCGCGCGGCGGTCTATGCGCCACCCGACAATATCGAAC
>CAYGSQ010000210.1:0-6341 GCA_964352435.1 uncultured Gammaproteobacteria bacterium
ATCAAAATCAATCAATCAATCAATCAATCAACCTGGGTTTGAGGTCACGATGAACCACGAGATTGCGGTGTGCATAGTCAACCGCCTCGCAAACCTGACAAAACAGCAGCAAACGTTCACGCACGCCGAGCCGTTTTGCATCGCAGTGTTGGTCAATGGCCAGGCCGTCAACGAACTCCATGACCAGATAGGGCAGCTTTTCGTCCGTGGAGCCGCCGTCAATCAGCTTGGCGATAAATCGATGATTCAGCCGCGCGAGAATTTGACGCTCCGCGCGAAAACGCGGAATGGCATCGGGGGCGAGCAACTGTGCCGCCATGATCTTGATCGCCGCCTGCTGCTCGAACTGGGCATCGTTGCGCTGCGCGCGGAACACGGCGCCCATGCCGCCGGCCGCGATGCGCTCTTGCACGGTCCACACGCCAACGTCCTTGCCGATCCACGGGTCTTGGGTATCGTCCGTCAGTGCGCGGACGCTGGCGACAATCGGGGCCTGAAGGTCGACCTCGGCCGCGTCCGCGGCCAGCAGATCGCGCAGCCGCTTTACCAGTTTGGGATGCGCTGCGCCAAAGCGTGCGACCAGTGCTTCGCGGGCGTCCCCACGCGCGTCGCTGGCCTCGTCAAAGGCCGCTTCGACCAGTTGCCATTGCGCGGGCGTCAGCAACGGCTTGCGACGCGCAAGTCAGTGGGCACTAAGCGCATCTTTGAGCCACGCGCGCGCCAGGCGAAGGTGCCGGTCCAACGTGCTTTGCGACATGCCAGTGACCGTCTGAATTTCCTTGATACTCAGGCCACCGAAATATTGCAGTTCGATGAGTTCTGCTTTGCGCGGGTCGACAGCGGCAAGATCGGCAATGGCGGCGTCGAGATCAAGCAGTTCGGCATCGCGGTCGCCTGAGCCGTGCAGCGAGTCATCCAGCGGGATGCGCACCGCGCTGCCGCCGCGTTTGGCCGCACGCCGTGATTTGGCATGGTTGATCAGCAGTCGACGCATCATGCGTGCGGCCAGCGCGTAGAAGTGCGCGCGGTTTTGCCATGACACATCAACGTCGATGAGTTTGGCATAGGCTTCGTGCACCAGCGCCGTCGGTTGCAGCGTGTGCGAACTGGCTTCGTCGCGGAACAAGCGCCGTGCCAGTTTGAGCAGTTCGTCGTACACCAGAGGCGTTAGCTCCTTGCCAGCCTGCTGATCACCCTCGGCCCAGTCATTTAGAAGTCGGGTGATATGCCCATTGTCAGTCATGGCCCCATTCTAGCAGGCTAGTCGTCGCGTTTACCGTGCGCGCAGGCGGCGAATCGCCAGAAAGACGTCCCATGCCGTAAAGGCGATAACCCCTATCAGGACGGTCACCATGACTCTGTCACCGATCGCGGTGGCCTGATCACCGATCGCGCCCGTTATGACAATCAGCGGGCGCGCGGCGATGAGCCACGCCATTGTGGCGATGCCGGCGACACCGAGTGCCACTTCCAGGCGTAGGGCGTTGGTGCGCCATACGCCGCGTAACAAGACCCACGCGTGCAGAACGAACCACGCGCCCACGATAATATTGAGCGGCCAGTACAGCGTGGACCAGACCTGGCTCAGGCTGACGACCACCTCGCCGCCATCACGCACAATCGAGTTTTGAAATGGCAGAATGTTGTTCCACCACAATAGAAACACGGATTCGCTGACCAGATTGGTGATCAAATCGCTGCTGTCCACATCGGCGCCGCGGCCCGGCTTTAAAGAGTCGGCGTTCCATGATTCGTACCAGCCGAGTTGGTCGCCGGAGGCTTCAATGGTGGCGAAGACCAGTAGCACAATGGCAGCGGTCAGCAACAACGACTCAAACAGCCCGCCGAAAACGCCCATAAATGAGACGGTGCCGCCGGTCGCAACATAGGCGGTAAAAATAATGCCGATGCGTACCAGCGCCACCAGTATCAGTACAGTTTTCAGTGTCTGTAAAAACGACGGATAGATCTCCGGCCCGATCAGGTACCGCTGTCCCCGGTAGCCGCTCGCGACTTTGAGCGGATGCCCAAATCGGTTGAGGACGGTCTTTTCATCGTCCGGTTGGGCGGGTGCATCACCCGCCACGTCGTAGACCTGCTCCTCGATTGAGGCGCGCAGTTCCGCGATGATGTCGTCGTTGGCCTTGCCCGGCAGGTAGCGCCGTACCTGACTTAGATAACTTTCAACCCACTGCATTATTTGTCCTCCCGGACCAGTTCCCAGATGCTGTCATTGAGCTCAACCCAGTCTTCAAGCAGTTGCTCAAACACCTCGCGACCGTACGGCGAGAGCGTGTAAAACCGTTTGCGCCGCTTGTCTTCTTCGCGCCATTCGCTGCTCAGTAGCGCCTGTTTTTCCAGGCGCCGAATGAGCGGGTACAAGGTGCCCTCATCGATATGGATGTCTTTGTCTAACAATGCTTTACGCAGTGAATAGCCGTAGTGCTCGGTGCGCAGCTGACCCAGTACCGCCAGCACGATGGCGCCGCGGCGCATTTCCAGTCTCAATTTGTCCAGTGCTTCGCGTCCCACGGAGCGGCTCCTTGTAGTGTGCGGTACATACTATGTGCCACACAGTAAAAATGCAAATCAATTGCGGTACAAAGATGTTCCTCCCGAATTTGAGCCATCACTATGAAAGCGATTTGGAACGATCAGGTTATTGCCCAGTCCGACGACACGGTGGTGGTGGAGGGCAATCATTACTTTCCCCCGGATGCCATCGATCCGCAGTATTTTGAAAGCAGCACCAAGACGACCTTCTGTCCGTGGAAAGGGACGGCGAGCTACCACAGCGTGGTGGTCAACGGTGAAACCAACGCCGATGCCGCGTGGTATTACGCCGAGCCAAAAACAAAGGCCGCGCACATCAAGGGCCACATAGCGTTCTGGCGCGGCGTCAAAGTTACCGAAAACTGATCAACCATCGTCATGCCTATTGCTTGTACAATAGGACATAATGGTGCGACACATTTCGACTCTGGCACGAATTGCTACGCCCGCGTCAGCGCATTCCGACACCTTTGAGCGACATCAAAACCCTGTTTATCCAAGCGCGATGCCATGCTGTGGTGCCGCGGGCGGGAGCGACTGCCAATGATTATTGAGACGGAACGACTAATTTTGCGGCCCATCGATCCGCAACGTGACTTCGAGGGCTGGGCGCGAACCATGGCCAACGAGGACACCGTGCGCTATTTGGGTGGGACCGTCATGAGCCGCGCGGACGCCTGGCGCAATATGGCACTGGTTATCGGCCACTGGCAGATCCGCGGCTTTGGCTTCTTTTCACTTGAAGAGCGCACCAGCGGCGAATGGGTTGGTCGGGTTGGCCCGTGGTATCCCGAAGGCTGGCCCCAACCTGAAGTCGGCTGGACAATTTCGCCCGATCATTTGCGCAAAGGCTATGCCGCCGAGGCTGGCCGAGCATCCATCGACTACGTCTTTAAGGTTCTGGGCTGGAAACAAGTCGTGCATGTGATCCTCAAGGGCAATGTCGGCAGCATTGCGGTTGCCGAAAAACTGGGCTCGTCGTTTCGCGGCGAAAAGGACAATCTCCCAGGCGTCACGACCGAGCCGGTGTTGGTTTATGGGCAGGATGCCCCGTAGCCTGCAAGCACACTGATTGAGACATACATGATGATGAGACACACGCGCTCAGGATGGGTTGTCGGCATGGCGCTAACGTTGGTTGCCTGTGGCCGTGGCGCACCTTCTGACGAGGGCGCAGAGCAAGGGCCGCCGCCAACCCCCGTTAGCGTCGCCGTCGTTGAGCAGCGCACGGTTACCGACTGGGATCAATTCAATGGCCGCATCGAGGCGATTCATAACGTCGATATCCAGCCTCGTGTGGCGGGCTATCTGGAAAAAGTCCATTTCAGCGAGGGCGCGGTCGTGGCCAAAGGCGACGTTCTGTTCACCGTCGACGCGCGCGAGTACCAGGCCGCCGCAGACAGTGCTCGCGCGAATTTGAGCAGCGCCAAAACGCGCCTTGAGCTGGCTCAGCAAGAACTGGTTCGCAGTCGCAATTTGCTCGACGCCCAGGCTATTTCATCTGAAGAATACGACCAACGGCGCAGTGAAAAGCTGCAGGCGGGTGCGGGCATCGAGCTGGCCAAAGCGCAGTTGGCGCAGGCCCAGCTCAACGTCGAATTTGCGACGATTCGCTCACCCATCGACGGGCGCGTAGGCGAGGCGTACGTGCGCGAGGGCAATTTGGTTGCGCCCGGTAGCACGCGTTTAACCACCGTGGTCTCCATCGATCCGGTGCACGTTGTGTTCGAGGGCGACGAACACATCTATTTGAAATACCAGGCCCAATCACGCAGTGGTGATCGCCCCAGTTCGCGCGATGTCCGTAACCCCGTGCGCGTCGGCCTGATCAACGAGGAAGGTTTTCCGCACGAGGGCGAAATGAACTTCGTCGATAACCAACTCAATCCGGCCACCGGCACCATTCGCGGTCGCGCCATCCTGGCCAACCCCAACGGTGTGTTCACACCGGGTCTGTTTGCGCGTGTGCGTCTGCTGGGCAGCAGCGAGTATGAAGCACTGCTCATTACCGATCTCGCCGTCCTGACCGATCAGGATCGCAAATACGTTTATGTCGTTGGGCCCAACAACGAAGCGCAGCGTCGCGACGTGACGCTCGGTCGAGAAATGGAAGGGCTGCGCGTCGTGCTCTCCGGTCTGCAGGAAAACGATCAGGTCGTGGTCAACGGCGTGCGCAAGATTTTCTTCCCCGGTGCGCCACTCAATCCAACGGTGGTCGACATGGACAATCCACTTTCGGTCGCCACGGATAATGTGGCTCCCTGACCATGGACCTTTCCCGCATATTTGTTGATCGCCCGATTCTCGCGGCTGTCCTGTCGATCATGATCTTCATCGCCGGGTTGCTTGCGCTACCGAATCTGCCGATCAGCGAATACCCGGAGGTGGTGCCGCCGTCCGTGCAGGTGAGGGCGATCTATCCCGGCGCCAATCCAAAAACCCTGTCGGAGACCGTTGCCGCGCCGATCGAGGAGAGCATCAACGGTGTCGAGGGCATGATCTACATGAAGTCGGCCTCGAGTTCCGACGGCGTGATGTCTCTCGACGTGACCTTCAAGGGCGGCACGGATATCGATCTAGCCGCGATCCAGGTGCAAAACCGCATCGCGCAGGCCTTGCCCCGGTTGCCTGAAGCAGTCCGCGCGCAGGGCGTCACCACGACCAAGTCGTCGCCCAATCTGACCATGGTTGTCCATCTGAGCTCACCGGACGGGCGCTACGATGGCCTCTATTTATCGAATTACGCCAATCTGCGCGTTCTGGACGAACTGTCGCGCATCGACGGCGTCGGGCAAGCACTCATCTTTGGTACCGGCAATTACGCCATGCGCGTGTGGATTGATCCGGAGAAAGCGGCGTCGCGTGATCTGACCGCCGGCGACATTGTGGCGGCCATTCGGGAACAAAACGTACAGGTATCCGCGGGCGTTATCGGGGGGCCACCGGCAAGAGGGGAGTCTGAGCTCCAGCTATCCATCAATACGCAAGGCAGGCTGTCGTCGCCCGAAGAGTTTGGCGCGATCGTCGTCAAGACGGGACGCGATAACGCGTTGACGCGTTTGCGCGATGTGGCGCGCATCGAACTGGGTGCCGATGGCTATGCGTTGCGCTCGCTGCTCAACAATGAGCAAGCCGCGGCGGTGGTCGTGTTTCAGGCGCCGGGTGCCAACTCCATCCAGTTGTCCAACAACGTGCGGACCGCAATGGAAGAGCTGGCCCGCTCGTTTCCAGAAGGGCTCGAATGGAGCGTTGTGTACGACCCGACGGTGTTTGTGCGCGAGTCCGTCAAGTCGGTCGTCACTACACTGCTGGAAGCCGTGCTGCTGGTCGTCATCGTCGTCATCGTTTTCCTGCAGACCTGGCGCGCATCCATCATCCCGCTTTTGGCCGTGCCGGTCTCCATCATCGGCACGTTTGCTGTGCTGTGGTTGCTGGGTTTCTCGATCAACGTTCTGACCCTGTTCGGACTGGTACTGGCGATCGGCATTGTCGTCGACGACGCCATTGTCGTCGTCGAAAATGTTGAGCGGCATATTGGTGACGGTCTCACGCCACTCAAAGCCGCGCACAAAGCGATGGAGGAGGTTTCCGGGCCCATTGTCGCGATCTCGTTGGTGCTCGCGGCCGTCTTTGTGCCGCTGTCGTTTATTGACGGCGTGACCGGCCAATTTTACCGACAGTTTGCGGTGACCATTGCCGTGTCGGTGCTGATCTCGGCGGTCAATTCGTTGACCCTGTCGCACGCGCTGTCCGCCATCCTGCTCAAGCCCCATGATGCACCGAAAGAC
>CAYGSQ010000211.1:0-406 GCA_964352435.1 uncultured Gammaproteobacteria bacterium
CATAAATGTCGACGTTACCCGCAGCCGGTGAGCCGTGAATAATGCGCACTTTCGCCTCGGTTGCGACCGGACGCGGATCGTCGGCAAACACCAATGCATCGATGGTCGCCAGCACGTCGGCCGCGATCACCGAGTACGAAAGTCCGGCTTCAAGCGTCAGGTCTGCGTCAATCACGATCACGCCCGCGTTGTCGGCCGGTGTGACTTTCACGTTGTAGTCGGCCGGCGGGACGCCGACAAAACCTGTGGCTTCGCCGAACGCCAGGTCTTCAATCAATGGCGCCGCGAAGCCGTCATTGACCACGATGTCCACGGCCGGCGCATCCGGTGATCCGTGCACCACTCGCAGATTGGCGACCGTCGCCGTATCCAGAATTTCGCTGGGGCCCGTACCGTCAAGTAAGGC
>CAYGSQ010000211.1:416-6326 GCA_964352435.1 uncultured Gammaproteobacteria bacterium
GGCCAGGGAAATTGGCGCATCGCCGGCACCGGTGTTGGCGACCGCGGCAACCAGCAAATTGGCATCGGCTGGCAGCGCTACCGTGCCAGAATCGAACACGACTGCAGCCGGATCACCCGCTGCCGTCACGCGAATCTGATAGTCGCCACCTGCCACTTCGACGGGACCCAGGTCGCCGCGAAACTCGAACGTGCCAAGCGGCGCTGCGGCAGTAAGGTCAGCGCCAGGGGCGGTCACGAACACATCCACTTCGGGCGCGGCCGGTGCGGCGTGCACAACGCGTACACGTACAGAGCCTGCTGGCACGGCGGTGTCCGGCTGTTCAAGAATCAGTGGCTCAATGTTGGCCACGTCGTTGATCGCGATGACGCTGTACAGCGTGTCGGCCGCGAAGGACAACGTCACCGGGCCGATGACGGCCGCATTGCCAGCGGGCAAAATCCCGTCGACCTGAATTTCGTAGTCGCCCTCGTCGAGCGTCAATGCGCCGGAACCGGCCTTGAAGTCCACACCCGCAAGCGTTTCTGCCCCATCAACCAACACGTTGACTGCAGGTGCGTCAGGCGATGCGTGCAGCACCTGGAGTTTGAACTCGCCCACCACGGGTGGCGGCGTGACAATTACCGGATCATCATCGTCGTCGTCAAAAATGTCGCAGCCGGTGAGTCCAACGGCAGACAGCGCCAGCAAGGGCAGCAGTACACGTCGGCGCAGCTTGGTGGATCGAAACATTGTGTTCTCCTCGTCGATGGTGGGGCGCACGGTGGCGCTTGTTCAAATCTGACGAGGATTGTGTCGACTCTTCCGCGGCGGAAGGTCTCGAATTAATTTCGACTTGTTTCGTTCTGTTTCGCGACCGGCCCACGGCCACACAATTGTGGCGGGCCGGCCACGCGCGGCCTGTATAAGGTCAGCTGCTCGCAATCAGTGCTTTGGCAATGATGATGCGTTGAATCTCATTCGTGCCTTCACCGATACACATCAACGGTGCATCGCGATAGAAGCGCTCGATGTCGTATTCGGTGGAATAGCTGTAGCCACCGAAAATACGCATACCTTCCATCGCGTTATGCACGGCCGCTTCTGATGCGAACAGCTTTGCGCGGCCGGCCTCCAGGTCGCAACGCTTGCCGGCGTCGTACTTGGTGGCCGCCTCCTGCACCAATAGCCGCGCCGCTTCGGCCTGCGTCGACATATCCGCAAGCTTGAGGGCGATTGCCTGATGTTGCGCAATTGGTTTGCCGAAGGCCTCTCGCTCCTTGGCATACGCCAGTGAGAGATTGAGCGCGCCCTTGGCCATGCCCACACCGCGCGCCGCCACGTTAATACGACCCAGCTCGAGGCCGCCGGCGACATGCCTGAACCCCTGGCCCTCCACTTCGCCGATCAAGCGCGAGGCGCTGACCCGGAAGTCATCGAAAATAAGCTCGGCACTGTCGATCGCGCGATAACCCAATTTCTTGAGCTTCTTGCCGACCGTAAAGCCGTCACCTTTTTCACACAGGAAGACGCTCATGCCCTTGTGCGCGGGCGTTGCCTGCGGATCGGTTTTGACCAACACGGCCAGACAGTTGCCGTGAATGCCGTTGGAGATCCAGGTCTTGGTGCCGTTAATAATGTAGTCGTCACCATCGCGGCGTGCCACGGTGCGGATACTCTGCAGGTCAGACCCGGCATTGGGCTCGGTCAAACCAATCCCGCCGCGCAGCTCGCCCGTGGCAAAGCGCGGCAAAAACTCGCGCTTCTGTTCGTCGGTTCCGGCGCGCTCTACGCAGCTGGCCATAATGAGATGTGAGTTGAAGATTCCGGTTGGCGCCATCCACACCTCACAAATTCGCGCGACAACCTTGGCGTAGGTCGACGCGCTGAGGCCGAGACCGCCGTACTGCGTGCCAATGGTCGCGCCAAACAGACCGAGCTCTTTCATTTGCTCGACCAGCTCCTCGGGGTAGCGGTCCGCCTGATCATATTCGCGCGCGATGGGACGCACTTCGCGCTCCACCCAACGATCAATCGCATCAAGAATCTGTTCGTCAAACTCCGCCTGCTCGGCGTCTTGCATTACGGCACTCATGCTGGCTCCTCATCGCGTTTGGGTATCAACATGGTCCGCTCGAACACGCAGACGATCTTTTCATGCTGGTTGGTGCCGGTCGTGCGCACCGTGATCAGGCCCGCGTTAGGCCGGGATTTTGACGCGCGCTTACCAATGACCTCACTGGCGGCGTAGAGCGTATCGCCCGGGAACACCGGATGGGTCAACGCGATTTCCTTCCAGCCAAGGTTGGCAATTGCGCGCTGCGACACGTCACCGACGCTCATGCCCACGAGCATGGCCACGGTCAACGGGCTGGCGACCAGTGGCTTGCCAAATTCGGTGGTTTTGGCGAACTCTTCATCAAAATGAAGCGGGTGGGTATTCATTGTCAGCAGCGTAAACCACGCGTTATCCTGCTGCGAAATAGTCCGCCCGGGCCTGTGCTCGTACACATCTCCCAGCGCAAATTCGTCGAAGTAGCGCCCTGCGGCAGCACGGTAGCGCTGTGGAGCAATCTCGTCGTCGTGTCGTGCACCCATTGGGGCTCGCCTCGCGTCTTTGGGATTTGTACGTACAAATGCTATCTTTGAGCATTAGCATTTGCAAGAGCGCGCCGTGTCCAAAGACCTCAACAAGTCGACAAAACCCCGCTATCGGCAGCTCGCCGATATTCTTATGCATGACATTCGCAGCGGCAGGCTGGCCGTCGGCGCACGATTGCCAGGTGAGCTAGAGCTGGTTGACCAGCATAAGGTCAGCCGCCACACAGTGCGCGCTTCGCTGCGCGTGCTCGAAGACCTTGGACTGATTGATCGGCACCAGGGCCTTGGGACCGTGGTACGCGCTCAAGATTTGCAGCAATCTTATATGCAGCAGGTCCGCTCACTTGACGAGCTGATGCATTATCCGGAGAACAGCCGCCTCAAGGTGGTCGGCTCCAAGGACGTCAAGGTGTCACGCGCCCTCGCCCGCCAGCTCAAATGTCGTTCGGGCACATATTGGACGCGTATCAATGCCGTCCGCCGTTTGCAGGACAGTGGTCTGCCGATTTGCTGGGTAAGTGTTTACGTACTGCCCGAGTACGCCACGGTCGCCGGCAAAATCGGCCGCAGCAAGCGACCGGTTTACGAGCTGATCGAGCGCACGTTTGGCGAACAGATCGCAAGCGTGGAAGTGGATTTCACGGCGGGAATCATTAGCGACGATGTTGCCGCACGACTGGAAGTCGAGCCTGGCAGCGCCTCAATGCGCGTCGTACGCCGCTATGTCGGCCGCGGCAAACGTCAATTCGAGATCTCGGTATCGGAACACCCTGCCGATCATTTCAAATATTCGCTGAAGCTTGACCGAGGATGGCAATCGGGCAAAGGCTGGAGTCAAATTTAATGAATACATCAGGTGCCCGCCGCACATTTCGCGGCCTGCGCAGTTTTTTGTTCGTGCCCGGCAACCATCCACGCAAAGTTGAGAAGGTGTTCAGCACCGGTGCAGACGCGGTCATTCTCGATCTGGAAGACGCCGTCGCTATCGCAGAAAAACCGGCGACCCGCTCCGTGGTCGCCAAGGCGCTCCAGCGCGAGCGCGCCTGCCTTGGATACGTACGCGTCAATCCGGTCGACAGCGACTTCTTTGAAGAAGACGTCGCCGCGGTCGTCGGTCCACGTCTGGACGGCATCGTCATACCCAAGGTCGAATCGGCCGCGACGCTGCAGCGTGTGGATCAGGTAATTAGCGAATACGAGCGCCGCGCAAGGCTCGCGCCCGGCAGTATCGATCTGATGCCCATTGTGGAAACTGCACGGGGCATCGAATTCGCCAACGAAATCGCTGCGGCCAGTCGGCGCGTACAGCGTCTGTCATTCGGCGGCGGCGACTACACGCTGGATCTGGATTACCAGTGGAACGCGGATGAGGACGTTCTGGCGTACGCCCGCGCGCGCCTGTCCCACGCGTCGCGGCTGGCAGATCTGGAACCACCCATTGACACCGTAGTGCTGCAGATCAAGGACGATGAACGGTTCATCGCATCGGCCCGTCGTGGCCGCAACTTCGGCTTTGGCGGCAAGCTGTGCATCTATCCCGCACAGGTACCCCTCACCCACTCGGTGTTCACGCCCAGCGACGACGAAGTTGATCACGCCCACGCCGTTATCAAGGCATTTGAAGAGGCCGAGGCCACGGGGTCGGCATCGATTCAGCTCGACGGCTATTTTATTGACTACCCAATCGTGGACAAGGCGCGACGCATCGTCGCGCT
Source organism: uncultured Gammaproteobacteria bacterium (assembly GCA_964352435.1). Classification (GTDB taxonomy): domain Bacteria; phylum Pseudomonadota; class Gammaproteobacteria; order Steroidobacterales; family JBCCMA01; genus JBCCMA01. The sequence continues at coordinate 4,712 of CAYGSQ010000211.1, forward strand.
GACAGAACGCCTGGCACAACGTACCGCTTGATCTGGAGACCATCATGAGCGCCGCCGCAGACACATTGAAAGACACGCCCTCAACCATCGCACAACGTATCGGGCAATTCGCCACCTCATTTGATCTGTCGAGCGTGCCGCAGCCGGTCATCGACTACGCCAAGCTGTGCATTGCTGACACCATTGGTATCGGCTTTGCTTCGCACAACTACCCGTTTGCCGGCACCAGCGTGAAAGCGGTAGCCGGGCTCGCTGGCGACGGCGACTTCAATGTTGTTGGTACCGATCTCAAACTACCGGTGCGCGATGCCGCGCTGCTCAACGGTCTGCTGATGCACGGTCTCGATTTTGACGACACCCATAGCGGCGCCGTCATCCACGGCTCAACCAGTGCGGTACCGCTGATGCTCGCGGAAGGCGCACGTCACAAGGTGTCCGGCGCCAAAGCACTGGCCGGGTATTTGCTGGCCATCGAAACCGACGCGCGCGTTGGCAAAGTGGCGGAAGGCATGTTCCAGAAAATCGGCTTTCACCCCACCGGCATGGTCGGTATTTTTGGCTGCACCGTAGCGGCAGGCTACCTGGGCGATCTGACCCCACTGCAATTGGCCCGCGCTCAAGGCGTAGCACTGAGCATGGCCAGTGGCAGTCTCGAATTTCTGGAAGACGGATCGTGGACCAAGCGCATGCACCCGGGCTGGGCTGCATCGAGCGCCATCACGGCCGCCAACTTTGCAGCAGGCGACTTCGTGGCGCCGCTCAATGCGTACGAAGGGCGGTACGGCCTGTACAGCCTGTACCTGCGTCGCGACGACGCAGACGTCAGCCACATCGCAGATGATCTGGGCGACGAATGGGAAATGCTCAAAGTCGCGATCAAACCCTACCCGGTGTGTCACTTCAATCACGCCTGCATCGACGCCACGCTGGCCCTGTGCAACGAGCACGAGCTTGATGCAGGACAGATCAAATCGATCACCGCCTTCGTGCACGAAAAACAGCACGACGTCGTGTGTCGACCCGCGCAGGCCAAGCGACGTCCGCAAAATGATTACGACGCCAAGTTCAGCCTGCAGTTCGCGGTATCGGCTGCGGTCGTGCGGGGACAATTCACGCTTGCCGAACTCTACGATGATGCATTGAACTCGCCCGACATTCTGGCCGTATGCGACAAGGTTACGTGTGAACACTATCCGGACTCGCGCTATCCACAGTTCTATTCCGGCGGCATCATTATCGAAACCAACGACGGGCGGCGTCTGGAGCATTTCGAACCCATCAACCGCGGCGCCGATTCCCGGGCCCTGGATGCAAGCACCGTGCGCAGCAAATTCGACAGCAACGTTGCCGGCCATTTGAACAGCGCGCAGGCGGATGCACTGTGGCAAGCCGTCCAGAATCTCGATCGCGCACCTGATCTCAGCGCACTGTCAGCCGCCATCGCAACACAGAGCAACGCCTGATGTTAATGAGCGCACAGCAGTACCGCGAGAGCCTGCGCGCGTACAAACCGCGGGTATTTCTCGGCGGCGAGGAAGTGCACAGCGTGGCGGACGAGCCGCGCCTGCTGCCGGGCATCAACGCGGTCGGCGTGACCTACGACTACGCGCTGCGC
>CAYGSQ010000212.1:0-1008 GCA_964352435.1 uncultured Gammaproteobacteria bacterium
GCAGCGCCGATGAGGACCGAATCCTGCGGGCGTTTGTCGCGGCGCTGCGAGCCACACTGCGGACCAATTTCTACCAAACGCTGGACGACAAAAACAAAGACTACGTATCGTTCAAGTTTCGGCCAGAGGGCATCATCGACCTGCCGAAACCGCTGCCCGCTTACGAAGTATTTGTCTACTCACCGCGCATGGAAGGCGTCCATTTACGTGGCGGCGCCGTAGCACGCGGCGGCTTGCGCTGGTCAGATCGACGCGAGGATTTCCGCACTGAAGTACTGGGTTTGATGAAAGCCCAGAAAGTGAAAAACACGCTGATCGTTCCAACGGGCGCCAAAGGCGGTTTCGTGTGCAAGCACCTGCCAGAAAACGATCGCGAAGCGATTGGCGCCGAAGTGGTGCGTTGCTACCAGCAGTTCATCCGCGGATTACTCGACATTACCGACAATCTGGTTGATGGCAATGTTGTGCCGCCAGAGCAAGTCGTGCGGCAGGACTCCGATGATCCGTATCTGGTCGTAGCCGCCGACAAAGGCACCGCGACTTTCTCCGACACCGCCAACGCACTGTCACAAGAGTATGGTTTCTGGCTGGACGACGCATTCGCTTCCGGCGGCTCGGTTGGCTACGACCACAAGGGCATGGGCATCACGGCCAAAGGCGGTTGGGAGGCCGTCAAACGCCACTTCCGTGAAATTGGCGTCGACGTGCAGACAGAAGCGTTTACCGTTGCGGGCATCGGCGACATGTCCGGCGACGTCTTTGGCAACGGCCTGCTGTGTTCGCCAAAAACACGCTTGCTCGCCGCATTCAATCATATGCACATTTTCCTGGATCCGGATCCGGACATGGCGGCTACGCTGGCCGAGCGCCAGCGTCTGTTTGATATGGGACGCTCGTCGTGGGCGGATTACGACACGTCACTCATCTCGAAGGGCGGCGGGATTTATTCACGTCAGGACAAGAGCATTGCCATCACCGAGCCGGTACGGGTCATGCTGGGTCTCGATG
>CAYGSQ010000212.1:1018-6317 GCA_964352435.1 uncultured Gammaproteobacteria bacterium
GTCAAGACCCTGTCACCCACCAAACTGATCAAGGCCATACTCACGGCGCCCGTCGATCTGTTGTGGAACGGTGGCATTGGCACTTACGTCAAAAGCAAAACGGAAACGCATGACGATGCGGGCGATCGCGCCAACGACGCGCTGCGGATCAACGGCTGTGAATTGCGCTGCAAGGTTGTCGGCGAAGGCGGTAACCTTGGCCTGACGCAACTTGGCCGCATTGAATATGCGCTGAACGACGGTCGCATCAATACTGATTTCATCGATAACGCAGGTGGCGTGAACTGCTCCGACCGTGAAGTGAACATCAAGATCTTGCTCGGACTCGCTATGACCGCCGGCGAACTGACCATTGGTCGGCGCAACCGACGCCTGGTGCAAATGACGGATGAGGTAGAGCAATTGGTCTTGCGCGACAACTATCTGCAAACGCAGGCGCTGAGCGTCGCGGAAACCGACGCACCATCACGCGCGATTGAACATGCGCACCTGATACGCGAGCTTGAGAAGAGCGGCGAACTGGACCGCGAGCTCGAATTTTTGCCCAGCGGCGAAGCCATTCGCGAACGACATGCGAAGGGACGTGGGCTGACGCGGCCCGAGTTAGCGGTCCTGCTGTCGTACAGCAAGATCAGCCTATTTGCTGAATTGGCAGCTTCAGACGTGGCGCAGGACTCGCATTTGGTCAGCGAATTGGCCAACTATTTTCCCGCGCCACTGCGCAAAACTTTCCGCCAGCACATGGACCAACATCCGCTTGCCGGCGAAATTGTGGCCACGCAAATTACCAACAGTCTGATTAATCGCATGGGCCCGACCTTCGTGCGACGAGCTCAGGAAGAAACCGGCGCCTGCGCCGAAGACGTAGCACGCGCCTTTACGGTCGCGCGCGAGGCCTTTGATACGCGCGGTATCTGGAAAGGCATCGAGCGACTCGACAATATGGTGCCGGCTGCGGCGCAATACAGCATGATGGCGCAAACCACGCGCCTGATGCGGCGCGCGACTACCTGGGTGCTCGTGCGCGCGCAGAGCAAGTTCGATATCGCCAACACCATCGCGCGCTTCGAGCCCGGCATTGAACTGATTGGCGGCAAGTTGCCCACGCTACTGGGCAAACGCGAAGGCAAGCGCTTCGACGACGCTGTGCAACTGTATCTGGATATGGGCGTACCCAAGAGACTTGGACGCCGGCTGGCCGGACTCCGCACACTTTATAGCGCACTCGATATCGTCGATGTCGCCTCAGAAACCGAGGAAGACGTCTTGACCGCTGCCCGGGCGTACTATCAAATTGGCGAAGCCCTGCAACTGGGCTGGATTCGCGAGCAGGCGGAACGGCTCAAAGTAACGGGACGCTGGCACGCGCTGGCACGCGGCTCCCTGCGCGACAGCGTTGACGATATTCAGCGTAACGTGACGCGTATGGTGCTGCGAATCAGCACTTCCGATAATGCTCAGGGCAAACTGGACGCATGGCTTGCCCACAATGCGGTTGGCGTGGCGCGCGCGCGGCGCGTGCTCGACGACATCAAGGAGCTTGGTCAATCCGACTTCGCCACTTTGTCGGTCGCAACATCCGAAGCACGTAAACTCAGCACACTAGGCGGTGAATAGTGGCCCATGAACCTCTGATCGCGGTATTTATCGATTTTGAAAACCTCGCGCTCGGCGTGCGCGACATGAATTGGCGCAAATTTCAGATCGAACTCATTCTGAAGCGCCTGCTCGAAAAAGGTCGCATCGTTTTCAAGCGTGCGTACTGCGACTGGAGCAGGTATTCGAGCTCGGTCCGTGAGTTTCACCAAAAGGGCGTCGAGATGATAGACATCCCGCAAAGCAAAGTCAGCGGCAAAAATAGCGCCGACATTCGCATGGTCGTGGATGCCATCGACCTGTGTTACGCGAAACAACACATCGATATTTTTGCACTGATTTCCGGTGACAGCGACTTCTCACCCCTGGCGTCCAAGCTCAAGGAAAATGACAAGCGCGTTCTGGGCTGCGGCATTCGCAGCTCGACCTCCGATCTACTCATCAATAGCTGCGACGAGTTCGTATTTTATGACGACTTGGTCGAGTCGGCACGCAAGAGCAAGCCGCGGCGCAAAACCAAGGGCGACAAGCCCCGGGACAAAAACCAGGAAGCCGTCGATAAACTCGGCGAAATCGTACGCGCGCTCGATGCTGACTACGACCCCGTCTGGGGCTCAGCCATCAAACAGACACTGCGCCGCGTCTACCCCGGTTTCTCGGAACAAACCTACGGCTATCGTAATTTCTCGGATCTATTGAACGATGCTGCAGCTCGCAATGTCGTGGAACTGGAATACGACGAAAACCGCGGCAATTACAAAGTCAAACTCAAATAAAAAAACGGGCCGCAAGCGACCCGTCAAATACTAGGAGGGAGGGGTGACTTAAGCCCCTGTGAAAGGAAGGCCGCGCCGATCTACGACGCCACCTCCACTAACTCTTGGTGTAGGTATCAATCGACATCGACTGGACCGCGCCGCCGGATCGGGTGTCCAGCGAGAGCACGTCAAAGCCTTCGGCGTCAGGCCCACGCAAACGCGTAAAAGTTTTGCTCAGGCCATTGCCAATATTCAAAATCAGCCGACCATCGCCTGCAACGGCCCACGACAGTTCACCCGTCGTTGTACCGTTGGCATCCAGGAAGAAACCACTGCCACCGACATTAAGCACGAAGCTCGCGCCACCGCCGTCCCGGCCGGTGTAAGTACCGGCTGCGCTTGCCGCATCGAAGCGACCTTCGAACGTATAGCGGCGAAAACTGGCAACCTCATAGCTGACTTCTTCGTCACCGCTACGCTGCTGGTTCAATTGAAACGAATCACCCGTCGCTGAAAGACGCTGCAAAACGTCCTGCTTTGTGCTGCGGCCAGAGTAAACGAGCGCAAGATCACCGTCGGCATTCACTTGCCAATCACCGACACTCTCAACGTCGCTGTCGCTGAAGGTATCAACGAGCCCGCTACCATCTTCGAATAAGGCGTAAGATATTTGCGAGGTCGTGCTCATGTATACACCGGGCACATCGGCAACGACGAAGTCCTCGGTCGCAAAGCCGTCGCTAAGTAATTTGGCGATTGAGGTCTGCATGGTGCCAGGCGACGTAACATTGAGGTCATCAATAAACGTGCTGGTCCCCGCCGCAATCGCAGCCGCCAGTTCGTATGTATTGGCGACGCCGTTGGGCAGGGCCGTGCCATCGATGGCCTCGACCACGGCTTTGATCGCCGCACCAACGTTAAGCAGCTGTTCGGGGTCAATACCCTCCACGGCCTCGACAAATTCCTGATAACTGTCAATGACGCCGTCATTGGTGGCGTGACTCGCCAATACAAATTTGGCGGTCGTGACATTGGTAATACGCGTGCCGTCAACGCGTCCATCGCGCGCACGCTCAAGCAAGTCGCGTACGGTCATCACGTTGCCGACAAAGCGTATGCCGGTCGCACTACGCGTAGCCTCGCCGAATACGAGATCGTCGAGGCTGTCGTATTCGATGTCGACGCTGAAGCCGCCGCTGATGTCGCTGCCAAGCGGTGCCGCGTACTCGCGATCGCCCACGCGGAAGCTGACGCTTGCATTGTCAATCGGATCGTCGGTGACGGCACCGGTAATCGTGAGTTTGGTTGAGACCGGCGGTGGCGAACTGCTCGCCGCGGGTACGGGGTCCGTGGAACTGGAGCCGGAACTGCAGCCGATCAAGCTGGCGATACAGATCGCCAGGGGCAGATTGCGCGAAAACTTCATGACTATCCCTCTAACATTTCGGGTCATCGCAAGATGACGTAAAAAATGTCGAGAGGATCCGGACGATGCAGTACCGCTCCTGCGGCCCGTACATCAGGCAGTAATTTGTGTGACAGCGCGCGACGTTACCTGTCGCGAATCCATGCCGGTAGACTTGCTGTTATCCATAACTAACCCTGGCAGCTCCGCTATCCTGAAACCAGGACCGGTGGCTTTGCGTCCTCACCTTACGACGAGTTTGCTCTTTTCAGAGGCATTGCAAACGAGCTCTTATGCCCAGCCGTCCACGCGTTGAATCATTCCACACGCGTCCTCTTATGCGCGATGCGCTGATTCACACTTCTGCGTGCCGCTTACCATCCATCCATCAAACTGATAAATTATGGTAATTCAGACAACAGTGATAGCCATTTATGACAACTTTGTTCGAGAAAATTATTGCGGGTGAGCTGCCGGGCGACTTTGTGCATAGCGATGAGCACATCGTCGCGATTCGCGACATCAATCCGGTAGCGCCCGTGCACATATTGCTGATACCACGCAAGCCGATTCCCACCGTCAACGACCTGACCGCACAGGACGAGCCGCTCGTAGGACACATGTTTAGCGTTGCGCGACAGCTCGCCAGCGCCGAAGGTATTGCGGACGACGGCTACCGCCTGATCTTCAACTGCAACGAGCATGGCGGACAGGAGGTTTACCACCTGCATCTGCATTTGATCGGCGGTGCCCGCCTGTCGGGCATGGGCGCGGCGCGCTAGACCATGAGTACAGACACACCCTGGCTGTTCCAGGACCAACCGGCCATTGTTGCCCATCGTGGCTACGCTGGGCGCTATCCCGAAAACACGTTGTTGTCGCTGGCGGCCGCGGTGTCCTACGGCGCGCGCTTCCTCGAGTACGATATCCAGCTTACGCGCGACGGTGTGCCCATCCTGTGCCATGACGAAACCTTGCAGCGCTGCGGCGGCGACGCACGTCGCGTGCTCGATTGCGATTGGGCGTCACTCCACGATGCCACCGTGGGCGAAACGGCGCGCTTGGGCACGGCGTTCGAGGGCGTACACCTGAGCACGCTGCGCGACACCGCAGCGCATCTGGCCATGTGGCCCAAAACCACCAGCTTCGTTGAAATCAAGGAACACAGCACAAGCCAGTTCGGCGTTGAATACACGGTGCAACGCGTGCTCGAAGCGCTGCGCGACTTTCCGCACCCCTACGTCATTTTGTCGTTTGTCGACGATGTCATCACCGAGGCCAGGCGCCAGGGCGCAGCATTGACCGGCTGGGTGGTCACCAACTGGGACGCTACGGATAAACAAAAATTGCAGAAACTCGCGCCCGACTACGTCTACTGTAATCAGGACAAGATCGCGCGGGACCAAGCTTTGTGGGCAGGTCCATGGCACTGGGTGCTGTACGAGGTCACGCGCACGCAAGATGCCGCCCGCTGGCGCGACGCGGGTGCCGCGATGATAGAGACCATGCATCCCCCCACATTTATCCCGCAATCGGGCAA
>CAYGSQ010000213.1:0-6289 GCA_964352435.1 uncultured Gammaproteobacteria bacterium
GGCCACACGCACCTACGGCCGCGTCATTCCCAGTGCGCCCGGTGTGCGTTACATCGTGCATCACCAGCCGATCGGCGTTGTTGCCGGATTTTCACCGTGGAATTTTCCGATGAGCCAGCCGTGCCGCAAAGTGGCCGGTGCGATCGCATCGGGCTGTTCGATCATCCTCAAAGCAGCAGAAGAAACGCCTGCGGGCGCGTTACACATCGCCCGCGCGTTTCACGATGCGGGATTGCCGGTCGGCGTACTAAATCTGGTATTTGGCACGCCGTCCCAAATTTCTGATCACTTGATCAAGCAAGATGCAGTGCGGCTGGTCGCCTTTACCGGGTCAACGTCAGTGGGGCGTCATTTAACGATGCTCGCGGCCCAGTCAATGACGCCGGTGTTGATGGAGCTGGGTGGTCACGCTCCGGTTATCGTTTGCGAGGACACCGATGTGCAACGGGCAGCGTTGACGGGCGCGGTGCGTAAAATGCGCAATGCGGGCCAGGTCTGTACTTCCCCGACCCGTTTCTTTGTGCACGAAAGTATTTTCGAGGAGTACACCGAGACGTTTGTGCGTCGCGCGGCGCAAACGATCGTTGGCAACGGCACAGATCCACGAGTGGAAATGGGGCCGTTGGCCAACGATCGACGGGTCGCGGCACTCACCGAACTGGTAGACGATGCACGCAGTTGCGGCGCCGAAGTAAGAACCGGCGGTAGCCGTCACGGCAGCACGGGCTATTTCTTCGAGCCCACTGTGCTTGCCAACGTGCCGGATCACGCGCGAGTTATGCAGGAAGAACCCTTTGGCCCATTGGCCGTGATTAACCCGGTAGGCTCGCTGGACGAAGCCATCGCCAAGGCCAATTCCGTCCCCTACGGTCTGGCGGCCTATGGTTTTACCAACCGCGCAGATTACGTTGACCAAATGGTCGAGTATATTGAGGCAGGCAACGTGTCGATCAATACGCTGGAAGCGTCGTTGCCGGAAACGCCATTCGGTGGCGTGAAGTCCAGCGGCTACGGTCGTGAGGGTGGCACCGAGGGGCTGCACAATTACATGGTGACCAAAAACATATCGCACAGTTTTTCGATTGTTTAATTTACCGCCCGTTACCTGAAAGGAATACGCAATGAGTGCGAACGAAAAATCGCTGTCTTCCGCGCTGCGGGTGGTTGGACATTTTATTGATGGCGCGCCGGTGACCGATAGCGCACGCTTGGCGCCCGTGACCAATCCCGCGACGGGTGATGTCACCAAACAGGTGGCGATGGCGTCTACGGCTACGGTTCAGGCGGCCGTGGCGGCGGCACAAGCGGCTTTCGAGGGTTGGCGTACGACGCCGCCGGCCAAGCGTGCGCGCATCTTGTTTCGCGCCCGGCAGTTGTTCGAAGAACACGCCGAAAACATTGTGGCACTCATTACTTCCGAGCACGGCAAGGTGCTGGACGATGCCATGGGCGAGTTTCAGCGCGGCATGGAGAACGTCGAATACGCGTGCGGCATTGCCGACTCGTTGAAGGGGGAGTATTCGAAAAACGCGGGGCCCAACATCGATGCGTGGTCGGATTTCCAGCCTTTGGGTGTTGTCGCTGGCATCACACCGTTCAATTTTCCGTCAATGGTGCCGATGTGGATGTTTCCCTCGGCCATCGCCTGCGGCAACACGTTCATATTGAAGCCATCAGAAAAAGACCCGTCTGCAGCCATGTACATGGCCGACGTGCTGCGTGAGGCAGGTTTACCGGATGGCGTGTTTAATGTTGTCAACGGGGACAAGGAAGCGGTGGACGCGCTGCTGCATGACGACCGGGTGCAAGCCGTGAGCTTTGTTGGCTCAACGCCTATCGCGCACTACATCTACACCGAGGGCGCCAGGCGAGGCAAACGCGTGCAGGCGCTCGGCGGTGCGAAAAACCACGCGGTCGTTATGCCCGATGCGGACATGGACAACGCGGCCCGCGCGTTGATTGGCGCCGCGTACGGTTCCTGCGGCGAGCGCTGCATGTCGATCTCCGTGGTGGTCTGCGTGGGCGATGAAACGGCCGATACTATGGTCGGGCTTCTGCGCGACAGCATTGCCGATATTCGCGTTGGCGACGGCGCTGCGCCCGACATTGATATGGGGCCATTGGTCACGCAGGCACACCGCGACAAAGTCGCGAGCTACGTCGATCTGGGCGTTGCGGAAGGGGCGACGCTTGTCGCGGACGGGCGCGGTCTGGTGGTCAAAGACCGTGAGCACGGGTTTTTCCTTGGGCCATGCCTGTTCGATCATGTCAAAAGCGACATGCGCATCTACCGCGAAGAAATTTTCGGCCCGGTTCTGTGCGTTGTACGCGTGGCGTCGGAGGAAGCCGCGCTGGCATTGATCGAAAGCCATGAATACGCCAACGGCACGTGTATCTTTACGCGTGATGGCGAGGCGGCGCGATTCTTTGCTGACAAAGTGAATGTTGGCATGGTGGGGATTAACGTACCGTTACCCGTGCCGGTGGCCTACCACAGCTTTGGTGGCTGGAAGCGTTCGCTCTTTGGTGACTTGCATGCCTATGGTCCGGACAGTGTGCGTTTCTACACGCGACGTAAGCAAATTACACAGCGCTGGCCGTCCGGCGGCGTACGTGAACGCGCGCAGTTTTCGTTTCCGAGCGGTGGTTAGTGCTGTCAGTAGCCCGTTGTTTCGACAATGAAGCGGGCCAGTGCGTCGCTCGCAGCGGCTTGATCGCCCCATAGCTCATAGCGCTGGGAACCTGCACGCACTGCGACGATGCTGGTATCACGCAGGTCTTCCAGGCGCTCAAAAGGCAGGTCAAAGTACGCTTCACCCGCACCACTGCTCACTACGCGATACGCGGGCTTGGAAAAGTCCAGTGCGTGATGATCGTCGGCCGCACGCGTCAGCGAAAATTCACCGTTCGTCGTTTCTATCGTAATGCTCTGTGGTAACGGCACCAGGACGTGCGTACCGTCGCGTTCAACCGCCCAGGTGTTTACCCACAGATACTGACCGCGTTCTGCGGAGCGAATACGGTCCACCGGCCCCAGACTGACAAACTCGCGCTCGATCTTGTTTTCCAGACGCAGTCGATAAAACGTGAAGGGCGGCGAGATTGTGATAATCGATACCAGCGTTTCTTCGTCCAGGACTTCGCGCACAGCGCCTTCCTTGCACGCGCCGAGGCCAAGGGTGGCAAGCATCAAGATGTAAACGATTCGTGAGATTTTCATGAGCCAGGTCTTCCAGTGGGGCGGCGGGTGATGCGCGCTTCTTGTTTGCCCCGATTATAGCGCCGCTTTTTCCCGATTGCGTCAGCAACTGTCAACGTTGGTGATGAGATTGATCAACAATGGTGGTTTGAAATTGCCGTGGGCGGTGCTAAATACAAGTATCCACGTAATTCGTTATTTCAGCCATGCCACTATTGCCACAGGTGTTGCTTTGGGTCGCCTGCAGGGTGAGGGTCGTATCGCACTCGCAACGTCCGTCGGGCAAGTGCCCGTTGACGTACGCAAGACCGATGGTCAGTGGACGGCGGTTCCGGCCGCCCGCGATGTATTGTGTTAAATGGCATTTGACTATTGTTTAGTCGGGCCTGGCTTGTCTGACTGCGTGTGTATACTGATGTGGAAGCGAAGCTGGCAACAACCAAAACAAGAACGCCACCGTGTCCAAAAAATCACGTCAAATCCAAATTCTCGATCTGTGCGAGGCTGCGCTCGACCGCGAGCCGGGCGAGCGTGCCGCCTGGCTTTTGCAGCAGTGTGGCTCGGACGACGCCTTGCACAGTGAAGCGCTCGTTTTACTCAAACGCATTGACGATGAAGATGACGATGTCTTGTCGGCCGGTCTATACAGCAGCGTTACGACGGGCGACCAGGTAGGCCAGTATCAGATCGAGGAGGCCATCGGTGACGGTGGTATGGGCACGGTTTACCGGGCCCGCCGTACCGCCGCTCCGTTTGAGCAATCCGTTGCACTAAAAGTATTGCGTGCGCAAATCGTCACCCAAGCCTTGCGTTTACGCTTCGATCTCGAGCGGCGCGTTCTCGCTCGGCTCAATCACCCCTACATTGCCAGCCTGATTGATGGCGGCACCACCCCCAAGGGCATGCCGTGGCTGGTCATGGAGCTGGTTGAGGGTGTGCCGATCGACCAGTTTTGCGACGCCCAGCGCTTATCGGTTCGTGATCGACTCGCGCTGCTTGAGAAGGTAGCAATGGCCGTACAACATGCACACCAAAATCTGGTGATTCATCGCGACCTGAAACCAAGCAACGTATTGGTCACTAATGATGGCATCCCCAAGTTGGTCGATTTTGGCATTGCAAAGCTGATCGAACTGCCGGAAGAACAAGAACTGGATGCCAGGCGCGTCGGCGTGACAACACAGTTTGGGCAGCGTGCGTTGACGCCCGACTACGCCAGCCCCGAACAAATTCTCGACGGCACCGTATCGACCGCCAGCGATATTTATTCGCTGGGTGTTTTGGCGATGCTGGTGCTGGCGGGGCGCAAACCATACGAGCTGGATACAAAGACGCCGCGCAGCCTGCTCGAGTCGCTTGACAACACGACCGTACCACGCGCGAGTGAGTTGGTGGTCCGTGACATCAGCCGTCAGCGACTCAGCCAGCTGGCCCAACAAAGAAGCACGTCGCCATCGCGGTTACGCCGTTTATTTAGAGGTGATGCGGACACGATTCTGGCGACCGCGTTGCACCCCGATCCGGCAAAACGTTATTCGTCTGCCGACGCCTTCCGCGCGGATCTGCATCGCTATCGCACCGGTCAAGCGATTGCGGCGCGTGGCGATACGTTGCTGTCGCGCACCTTGAGTCTGGTGCGGGCGAACAAGCTGGTCTTTTCGGTTCTGACGGCAACGCTGGTCGCGCTGTCATTTGGGCTCAGCCTCGCGCTGTGGCAGGCGCGTATTGCACAACAGCGCTTCGCGGACCTGCACGACTTTTCAAGTATTGTGCTTGGCGATGTGTACGATTCGGTGGCCGATTTGCCCGGTTCGACGGACGCGCGCAGCGAAATTACGCAGGCGGCGCAACGGTATCTCGACAAGCTGGTTGGCACCGATCCGACGCTGGCTGGCCGCCGTTTGCATGACGATGAGTTGCTTGCGGATCTGGCATTAGCCTACAAGCGACTGGCCGACGTCCAGGGTTTGCCTACCGGTGCCAATCTTGGTGAATCAACGCCTGCCATGGCGAATTACCGCCGCGCGCTGGTCATCGCTGAGCAGGTGAAGAATGAAACCCCGCAGACTGCGAGCGTGCGCGGCCAGATCATTCAACGACTCGCGGACGTGCTGGCGTGGCAGGGTGATCGTGCGGGTGCGCTGTTGCAGTTGCAGGCCGCGCACACGTTGTTTGCGTCATTGCGCGCGGCCAACCCTGACGACACACAGTTGCACATGCGGCTGGCCTTCAGCTTCGTCAAGATTGGTGACTTGATGGGGCATCCGTCGTTTCCGAATCTGGGCGATCACGCCGCCGCCGCCGCCGAGTACAAAAAAGGGCTGGCGCTGTTCGACAACTTTGGTATGGAAGGCGCTTCAATCGGCCTTACGCGAAGTTATGGTGTGTTGCTGGAGCGCGCCGGTACGCTGGCTCTGGTGCTCGGCGACAAGGATGATGCGTTGGCAAAGTACACGCTGTCCGGCGCCGTGCGGGCAACGCTCGCGGCCGCGCATCCAGGTCACACCGATATCCAGCGGGATGCGGGCATTGCGACGGAGATGATTGCCGATGTGCTCAAGAGCCGCGGCGATTTGCTGCAGGCGTTGGATAAATACCGTGAAGCGCTCGCCGTTTACCGCAGGCTTGCCGACGTCGATGAAGAAAATGCCAACGCCCAGCGCACGCTCGCGTACGGCCTGGAGAATCTGGCCGAGGCACTGGTTCTGGATCACGCTGCGGAACCCGCAAGGCTGCACTACCTGGAAGCGTTGGCCATTCGCGAGGTGCTGGCCGCACGTGATCCAGACAGCAAGCGCCTGGCGGTCGAACTTGAACGGACGCGTCAGGTTCTGCAAGACTTGTAGAGCTCATGGGAAAAGTCGTCAAATTTCAGAGGCCATCGCTCAAGAAGAAGGCGCAGGCAAAAACGCTGTGCAGCCACGGGTTTCACAAATGGCAGCCTGACCCGCGCAAGCAGTTCGATGTGAAGCGCGGAAAACTGGTGACATTGCATCGCTGTACGCGTTGCGGAACAAGCAAAACGACGCTGACCTGACCGCCATCTGCGGGGCCTGTGGGCAATCCGTGCTCGCACATACGAACTGAAAC